>NZ_JATABG010000268.1:0-5069 GCF_036533755.1 Vibrio sp. M260118
GACAAAAATACCAAATATAAGGCTGATGGCTAATCCATTGAAGATTGGGTCATCAAGAATGAACACGGCACCTATCATTGCCGCTAGCGCAGTCAACATAATCGGTTTCGCCCTGACGGCGGCCGATTGGATGACAGCCTCAGAAAACTCAACTCCCTCGTCTACCTGCTGATTTATAAAATCGACCAACAGTATCGAGTTGCGAACGATAATCCCAGCCAGAGCAATCATGCCAATCATGGATGTGGCAGTGAATTGGGCACCGAGTAGCGCATGCCCAGGCATAACGCCAATGATCGTCAAAGGGATCGGCGCCATGATAATTAACGGCACCAGATAAGATTTAAACTGCGCCACAACCAACAGATAAATCAAGATCATCCCTACCGCGTAGGCTATGCCCATATCGCGGAATGTTTCGTAAGTTATAGTCCACTCACCATCCCAAAGAATCGATATCCCCTCAAGACCGTCGGGCTGATTAACATAGTGTTGAGCCACATCCATATTATGATCGAGTGCGCTACCGATATTGAACATACCATAAAGGGGACTATCGACAGAGCCCGACATGTCACCGACCACCATTACCATCGGTACCATGTTTTTATGCACGATATAGTCTTCCATACGTGTCTCGCGTACCGAGACCAAATCGGACAACGGATAAGACTGCCCATTTTGGCTAGCAACCTTCATAGTAAGAACCTGCTCTAATCGTACCTTTGCACTTTCACCGGCTTGGATTTGAATAGGTACAGGATATTTACTGTATTCGGTATGTAGATAGCTCACAGGCTTTCCGCCGACTGACGTTGCGAGTGCATCAACAATAGAAGAATATGGCACCATCAAATGCGCAGCTTTACTTCGGTCTATAACCACCTGCCATTTTTGATGTGATTCAGGTAAGTACATATCAACATCTACAATGTCATCAGTCGCTTTAAACAGACCTCGGATATCTCTCGCTGCCTGATTGCGAAGTTCCGGAGTTGGTCCATAGACTTCAGCCAAAATTGGTGACCATACAGGCGGGCCGGGTGGGACTTCCACGACCTTCACTTTACCGCCAAACTTTTCTGCTACTTGATTTAGCAGCGGACGAATATCCGTTGCGATGGCGTGGCTATCACGGTCTCGTTCTTTGCGTCCAACCAGATTGACTTGAATGTCACCTTGATGCGCTTGGTTACGCATAAAATAGTGGCGTACTAATCCATTAAAATTGATTGGAGCCGCTGTACCCGCATAGATCTGATAATCTGTCACTTCCTGAACATTATTGAGCTCATCCCCCATTTCAAACAACACTCGCTGAGTTCTTTCTAACGAAGTCCCTTCGGGCATATCCAACACAACTTGAAACTCAGACTTGTTATCGAAAGGAAGCATTTTAAGAACCACCGCCTGCACTACTGGCAACATAATCGATCCAGCAATCAATGCTAAGATAGCGAGCAGTAGCATCAACCGATTTCTGCCTTGCGCTTTAGCTGTGACAAATGGCGACATAATGGTATGGAACAGTGAGTTCGATTTTGTTTCCTCACCATGGAGAGACGGTTTTAGGAAATGGCTGGCTAACCACGGAGATACAACAAATGCCACAATTAATGAAATGAGCATCCCCATTGAAGCATTGATGGGAATTGGGCTCATATAAGGTCCCATCAACCCACTAACAAATGCCATGGGTAGAAGCGCAGCAATAACGGTGAGGGTAGCCAGAATCGTGGGTCCACCGACCTCATCTACCGCGCCGGGAATCAAGTCTCGAAGTTTCGCGGTTCCCTTCGACATGTGACGGTGAATATTTTCCACCACCACAATCGCATCATCGACCAAGATACCTATAGAGAATATTAAGGCGAACAACGACACTCGGTTTAAGGTAAACCCCCAAGCCCATGAAGCAAACAAAGTGATCATCAGTGTCACCACAATCGCGAAACCTACCACCAGAGCCTCTCGCCATCCCATCGTCAAGAGGACTAATACGACAACCGCCGCCGTCGCAAATGCCAACTTACCCATTAAGGTATTGCTCTTATCTGCAGCTGTCTTACCGTAGTCTCGAGTAATCTCAACTTTAATTCCTTCTGGAATCAACTGATTACTAAGCTCTAGAACACGCTTTTCAATGGCTTGCGCAACGTTAACCGCATTTTCGCCTGCCTTTTTCGCAATCGCGATCGTTACAGCCGGAGTCATCTGCTGTTTATCACTCGTCCAAACGTTATGAGTAGGGGTATTTGCCCCTAGCCTAACCTCAGCAATATCGTGCAAATAAACGGGCGCATTATTGTATAGACCAATAACTAGCTGTTTAACCTCTTCAACTCGAGTTAAAAACTGCCCGATTTGCAGCGGAAATTCTTGATTGTCATGGGTAAGGCGCAACATTGACGAACGATTATTAGCTGCAGGCAGATGACGGTTAAGTTGATCAAGCGTGATACCAAAGCTATTCATTTTAGTCGGGTCTAAGCGGACATCGACAATAGTACTGTGCCCACCAACTGTATAGATATCGCGTGTGCCGTCAATACGCTTTAGTTCGGTTTCTAATCCGTGAGCCACTTGCGTAAGTTGTTGTTGATCCAGCAAACCAGATTGGTCACTCAGTGTTAGACTGACAATAGGGACATCTTCAATCCCTTTCGGCTTAATAATTGGTTCTCCAACACCGATACCTTGCGGCATCCAATCTTTGTTGGAATAGAGCTTGTTATAAATTCTAACAACCGCGTCATTTCGACTCACTCCTACCTCAAAGATAGCAACGATCATTGCGCCATCAGGTTGAGAAAGGGAATACAGTTTGTCGATACCTTGAATTTCGGAAATGATTTGCTCGGCAGGTGTGGTCACCAAACTCTCCACTTCCTTAGGCGATGCACCGGGAAACGGAATATAAACATCCGCGAACGTCACATCGATTTGAGGTTCTTCCTCTTTGGGCGTGACTATGATGGCAAATATTCCCATCAAGAGACCAACCAGAGCAAGCAAAGGCGTCATCGCCGAATTTTGAAAGGCCGCAGCAATGCGACCCGATATACCGAGTCGATTGTCCATAATCACTCTCCTTTAGCAGCTAAGGGTAGTGCTGCAATCACATCTCCCACTTCAAGGCCAGAGAGGACTTCAACATACTTGCCATGAGTTTGCCCCAACCTAACTGGATTTAGAACACGCTTATTTTGGCTGATACGATAAACCGAACTTAACTCTCCTCGACGTACCACAGAAGATTCTGGAATCAATAACGCCTTTCTCTGCCCATAGTTGAACGTGGTTTTTATCCACATTCCCGGAGCGAGAGCTTCGGTATTTTCCGGCAAATCCAAACGTAAATTGAATGTATGTGACTGAGGATCGGCATAGCTAAACAAGTTAAAATCAACTGGAACAATGCTTTCTCCACTTGGCGGCAATACGGCAAATTGACTGACGTCTTTTACTTTCGTCTGGAAACGCTGTGGGATTTGTAGCTCTACGCGGAGAAAATTGATAGAAAATCCGCTAACCAAGGGCATACCCGGCGCGACGGTTTCACCCATTTCGACATGGCGTTTGGTGACTATGCCTCCATAAGGTGCAGTGACACTGGTATAACCTAGTGACTCTTTAGCTTGTTCTACATTAGCCTGAGCAGATTTTACCGAAGCTGCAGCACTACGAGCGCGAGCTTCGGCGCTGTCCATTTGATCCTTTGAAATTGCGCCTTTTGGAAACAGTTGCGTATAACGTTTCAACTGAGCCTGAGCTTCTCTATTTTGTGCCAGTGCACTTGTGAGTTGGGCTCGCGCTGCATCTAGAGACGCGGATTGTTGTACATCACTGATTTCGAGCAGGACTTCACCTTGCTCTACGTTGTCATTAACGTCAACAAAGACGCCTACGACGCGTCCTGAGGTTTGCGCCGCCACCGTCCCTTGATTGACAGCTTCAACCACACCATCAAGATGAATGACTTGTGAAAGTGGCTCTAGACGCACTGTATACTGATGTTCATCTTGCTGGGCGTGTGCACTCATTGCAACCGCACCAATCAACGCGAAACTCAATTTTATCAATTTCATCATCACCACTTCCTTAGTCAAATCATTCCGTTACCATTGCACATTACGCGGTTTGAGTTTGTGACTCTCGGCTATTTAAATGACAGATAACCAGATTTGTTATTCCCAAACCCACCATCATAGTTGCAAAAAACACCCAAACACCCGCGTTGCCTAATGCCAAACTCGACATGGCAGGTCCGGGACAAATACCTGCAATACCCCAACCTAAACCAAAGATAGCAGCGCCACTTACCAATCGAGCGTCAACCTTATTCTTTTTTGCTAAACAGAATTCTTGGGCTATCACTGGGCTTGATTTCGGCTTAATCAAAAAAAAGTAAGCAGGCATGAAAACCATTAACGCACCGCCCATAACGAACGCAAGGCTTGGGTCCCATGAGCCAGCGACATCTAAGAATCCAATAACTTTAGCAGGATCGGCCATCCCTGAGACTGTCATCCCCAAACCAAATAGTAAACCTGCAAATAATGAGGTCACACGGAAAATTACTTTACTCATTTTTCTTATCTCTCGGGTTATAGCAGGTGAAGACGGACGAACACTGTCGCAGCCGCGACTATCATGAAAATCATTGTGGCGATGATTGAACGTGTTGATAGACGTCCAATGCCACATATTCCATGTCCACTCGTACAGCCATTGCCGAGCCTCGTACCGACACCAACAAGGAGTCCCGCTGCCCCTATAACAAAAATACTACTATCAAATGTCGTTGGTACATCACCACCCAATGCGACTACGCCAATCACACCACCAGAAACCATGCCGATTGCAAACAATAAGCGCCAAGCAAAATCTGAAGATTTGGGAGTTAACATTCCGGTCATAATGCCGCTGATCCCGGCAATTTTTCCGTTGATCAACAGTAAAACTGTCGCTGATATCCCAAGTAAAATGCCTCCTGCAAACGATTCCCATGGAATGGAAAAGCTCATAACTACCTCTTAGATTTATTAAAAATGTTAACTACAAAATGT
>NZ_JATABG010000269.1:0-5057 GCF_036533755.1 Vibrio sp. M260118
GCTTAAGCTTGGCAGACATGTCAGCGCCTTCGAACTTACTGTCGTTACCTAGCAGATGATCAACCGCGACCGTTGCCATTTTGTAACCTGGAGCAACTAGACCATAGAAAGTCTCATTCCAAGAGGCACACTCACCTACTGCGTAGATATCTTCATCCGATGTTTGACAGAAGTCGTTAATAGCAATACCACCACGAGGAGCGACATCAAGCTTCATCTCACGAGCAAGTTTGTCTTGTGGACGGATACCTGCCGAGAACACAATGAAGTCAGTCTCTAGCTCTGTACCATCTGCAAAACGCATGACATTACGCGCTTCTTTACCCTCAGGAGCTATCTCAAGCGTGTTTTTACTGGTGTGAACTTTCACGCCCATGCTTTCGATTTTCTTGCGAAGCTGATTACCCCCCGCTTGATCAAGCTGCTCAGCCATTAGCTTAGGTGCAAATTCAACCACATGGGTTTCAACACCTAGTGCTTTCAATGCACCCGCTGCTTCCAAACCAAGAAGACCGCCACCGATGACAACACCAACCTTACTCTTCTTAGCACAAGCTTCGATTGCTTTTAGGTCTTCGATGGTTCGGTATACAAAGCAGTCTTTACTCTCACGGCCCTTAATCGGTGGAACAAATGGGAATGAGCCAGTTGCCATGATCAGCTTGTCGTACTGAATTTCACGACCAGTACTTGAATGAACAATACGTTTTTCACGGTTAACGTTAATCGCGCGCTCGCCGATCAACATGTTTACGCCATGCTTGTCGTAAAAGCCTTGTTTAACCAGCGATAGTTCGTCTGCGGTGTGGTGAGAAAAGTAAGAAGAGAGGTGGACACGGTCATAAGCCACACGTGGTTCTTCACAGAAAACAGTAATCTCATACTGAGAAGCATCTGTCTTCTCTACTAGGTCTTCGATGTAACGGTGTCCTACCATACCATTACCGATCACGACCAGCTTCAACTTGCTCATAATACTTCCTAGGGGTTAGGTTCTTTATCTGAGCCAATTGTTAATTGTGAAAGAAAATTAATACATGATGTAAATCAATTACAGAATTGAACTATCCTAAAGGGGTAGGAACACTATTTAACCACTATTCAATACTAATATTATTTCAGTTATGAACATTTATGTTCACGCCATTTGCTAACTGCCGTTTAATTTACATATCGCCACCATACAAGCTTGCTAACCTATACAGCACACATGACAAGACACATATCTCATACAAGTTTACTCGAATTGCAATAAATCTCATTTATGAGCCATTCGTTTTGACAATCAGCTATTTATAGATAACTAAACACAACCAATTGATTTGTGTCATTTATGCATCCACACCAATGGAGATAACATCATTATGTAACGTATCAAGAAACCATAGTTTATTTGCTTGTTAGGCGGCCAACACTGGCAGCCAACCGATCGGACTGATTTATGACAGACTCAACGCGTAACAAAGATTACAATGCTGCAGCTAACCTCATCTCCACTACTGACCCTACTAGTTGTATTACTCATGCAAACCAAGATTTTTGCGACATCGCCGAGTATCAGCAGCACGAATTGATTGGCAACCCACATAACCTGGTCCGTCATCAAGACATGCCCAAGCAAGCATTTGCCCAAATGTGGACTTACTTAAAATCGGGAAAAAGCTGGATGGGGCTGGTTAAAAACAAATGTAACAGCGATAAACATTATTGGGTATCCGCATTTGTGACTCCAATTAAAGATGCAGAGGGCAACACCACCGAATATCAATCCGTTCGTTCTAAACCGAGTGACGATCAGATCGAGCGAGCTGAATCTCTCTATGCCAAACTCAAAGCAAACAAAAAGCCCGCTCAATTCCGCTTACCGTTTCATTTGATCACTTTAATTTTGTCACTGACGATCTCCATAGCGTCAATTATCTCAGCAGCGCTAAACCCTAATCTATTGGGGTTTATCATAGCCACCCTTGCCTTGTGCGCCAGCGGAACAGGCTTGATGCAATATCGACGTTTTACACATACATCAAAAATCGCACAACAAGCCTATAGCAACCCATTAATGGAAAAGCCTTACACCAGTCGCTTTGATGACTACTCTCAGATTGAACTCGCTTTGTTAATGAAAAAAGCCGAACTAAGGGCCATCACAGCTCGAGCAACAGAGACATCTGGGCAAATACTTATCTCAGCAGAAGATGAATTTGGCACTATTCAGTCTATCGCGCAAAGCTTAGACCAACAGTGCAATGAAACCGAGCAAGTGTCTACAGCGGTAGAAGAGCTAACTCATTCAATCAATGAGGTGGCCAATGCGGCATCGGCGGCTTCGACTGTAGCAGAAGAAGCCGATCAAGAGTCTAAACTGGGACTACAAAGTATCAAGGCAACTATCTCTGAGGTGAACTTAATGGCTTCCCAGCTGAGCAACGCTCAAGAAATCATTACGCAGCTCTCACACGACAGCCAAAAAATCGATACCATCTTGGAAGTTATTTCCACTATTTCTGAACAGACTAACCTACTGGCGCTTAACGCGGCTATCGAAGCAGCACGAGCAGGCGAAGCAGGACGCGGTTTCGCAGTCGTCGCGGATGAAGTGCGTAACTTAGCTTCAAAAACAGGTTCATCGGCAGGTGAAATTCACACCATGATTCGTCATTTGCAAGAAACGGCGGAGCGTGCCGTCGCAGCAATGGCTCAAGGTATTGAGTTGACTGGACAATGTAAAGATCGCGCCGATGACACAGGCCGTGTCCTCGACTCAATATCTGAACGGTTAAGCCAAGTCACCGATAGCAGTATGCAGATCGCGGCTGCCGTCGAAGAGCAAGCGAGTGTGACTCAAGAAATAAACAGTAATATCGTCAATATAAAAACCTTGGCGGATGAAACTTCACAAACTTCTCAATCTTCCATTGGCAGGACTAGCCAGCTCGTCGACCAACTCGAAGGGCTTGAAAGGTTAATGAAACAGTTCCAACTACGCTAGCCTCACTACCCGCCTTAATCACGCCTCTTTGAAAACGCGCGTTCCAAAGAGGCGTAACTCACTTATTAACCATTCTATTATTAACTCTGTTCAATTATTTGACCTTGCAAAATATATCATTTTTCTTCTTTAAATCATTGACATACATGAACTCACTCGCAATATACATGGTCTTTGCACCTAGTAGCACTTCAATTGTGTGACTTGAGTTCAAATTAGACCTTGATCCAAAAAACAAAAGGCATATGATGAATCTCATATTCGTGCTTAGGCATACGCTCAGATTATAGATTAAGGCGACAAGGATGGAGCTAGACATTTTTAATCCGTCTCGGCAGTTACGCCGGTCAGCACTGTTTTGGCTCAGTATCCTACTGGCCTTTATTTCTGCGTCTATCGCCCTCTACAATATCGTTAACCAGCTATATGGTCCAAGACAGTATATCGAAACTGCATTTGGGGTATTTTCTCTCTATATCGCCTATCACGCTTACAAAGAAACTATCTCTAAAACTTTCATTTCAGCCTACCTATTTAGCCTCATCGTCGTCACCAGCTTAATGACATATAATTCCCCAGTAGAGTACGGTGGATTCCTCTGGGCCTGTCTATACCCGATTATGTTCTATTTAATCTTGGGACGCCGTGCTGGTGCTATTGCAACCTTTACAGGCTTTGTTAGTCAGGTAAGTATTATGTCGTCTCAACTAGATGACCATACTGCGCTAAGCAGCGTTGCTCTGACCGTTAACTTTTCACTCGCTTTCATCAGTATTTGGTTAGTATCTCATGTATTTGAAGTAAAACGTCACGTTTCTGAAACTTCCTTAGGTCAACTCGCGTCACGTGATGCGTTAACAGGTGTTTATAATCGCCATGCATTGGCCCACAATTTTGTGCGTTACCGCCGCGAAAGCAGTAAGCTCCCCCTATCACTCCTTATCCTCGATCTCGACTTCTTTAAATCGGTCAACGATCGTTTTGGTCATGATGTAGGGGATAAAGTTTTAATTCAGACTGCCGCACTAGTCGATGGATTAAGCGATGAGCACTTGGTGTATCGTATCGGTGGTGAAGAATTTTGTATTGCACTGCATGATACGGAAGTAGATAGTGCGAAGGAAAAAGCAGAACAAATTCGCAATGCCATTGAGCAGTTTCAGTTTAATGATAACTGCGACCCGATTTCATTAACCGTCAGTATTGGTGTCTATCAGTGTGACCACTACGCCAACTTAGAAAGTGTCCTGCGAGAAGCCGATAAAGAGTTGTACCGCGCAAAACAAAACGGCCGCAACCAAGTTATGGTTTGCAGCCGTCCATCTGAATTAAGCTATAACTCAATTTAACTTCTATTTTCTTCCTCATCGAACACGACATTGTAGTTTTCAGTATACGTACAGTGTGGTTGTCGGCTGCAGGTGAAAAAACGTCTGCCCTTGTGCTCACCCTGGCTAGCAATCTTGATTGTCATTGGACTACCGCATCGTTTACAAAAGCGAACTTCTTTATCTGGCTCTATGAGATCGATATGAGCGGCTAGCAAACGGCGTAATCGGCCAACTTGATAGCTATGCTTGATGTTGGCCCCAATAAGCGGAATTCCTGCCGATTTACATGTATGCATTAGCAACTTCTGTCGGTCGACTTTACCTTTGTTGAGCTCTTTACCATCATCCAATTCAATTGCGACCCTAACTTCGAAAGTACGCGGGTCACAAACAACGTAATCAAAGTAGCTTTTCGAAATACGATTATTAGCAATGAACCACTGCTTTTTGTCCGTAGCAAGTGGCACAATCACATTCGCTAGACTCACCTTACTCATCACCACACCATGCTGACCAACCGCAGCAATCAGTGCATTGTAAAAAGCCGATTCCTTAGCATTCAACAAAGCCCCTTTCTTTTTATAACTGCTGTCTTTCAACTCATCTTGTTTAAGATAGCGCTTCTGAATGACGACAAAGAAAATCACCAGAATAGCAACGACGATAAAAACACTTTCCATTGGGGTTTCAATTAACCTTAAAAGAATTCAATAATTTAATTATTCGCCATTATACAC
>NZ_JATABG010000270.1:0-5018 GCF_036533755.1 Vibrio sp. M260118
TCTTGTTTGATTGGGGACACAGTTGGACGGAATCTTTAGGCTGTTGGCTTGCATATAGCTCGCACGTAAATTGTTTGATTAGCTGCTCAACACCATCGTGAAATAGGCTTCCTTTTAGGTCCTCAACCGAGACGGCATGGCTATCAATCGCTTCTGCAAAAACCTTATCTACAGATTGATTTACCCGATTTCTATCCTCGACGGGTACATAATCATTACGCTTCAACGCCGACTTAAGCACGTTGTCGGTCTCAATTACCGTTACATCTTCATCAGAGTAGTGGCTATCTCTCAGCAAGGGATAGTAGGGCTGGTGCTGGGTAGAGCCAAACACCGAGCACCCAGTCGCACCAGCAGTGAGCAGAGATATCAAAATTAGCTTTGGTATCGACACATCCATATGTCCAATTCAGCAAGTTAGTTCTATTTAATAAGATACTAGCTGCATATTTTGTGTAAGTCATTGTCATATAGGCAATATTGATGACTTGCGCAACATACAGTCATTTTGCCCTAACTAACACAGGGTCGTAGTGCCTTGTTAAGCGTCTACGACCTTGGTCTAAATTGTCGACAATATTCTTGATTGTCGACAATAACATGGTCTATTTTAAATGCATGTAATGAGATTGTAGACAGTTTGTTGCCAATAGGGCGAGTGCATTGAATATTAAAGCTGAGATTAAAACTCGACAAAAAGACGGTGTTGCTGAGAAAGAGAATACCAAGTCAGAGAGCTTAACTGAGTCGCTTGTGGAAGCGATTGTTAGTGGCGAGATTGCGCCAGGAAGCAAAATCTCTGAGCCTGAATTAGCTAAGCAGTACCAAGTTAGCAGAGGCCCTTTGCGCGAGGCGATTATGCGCGTTGAAGGCTTAGGCTTGATTGAGCGTATCCCACATGTAGGTGCACGGGTGATTACCTTCTCTCCAGAAAAGTTGGTTGAGCTTTACTCGGTTCGCGAGGCGTTAGAGGGGATGGCGGCTCGCTTGGCGGCCAGACACATCACTCCAGAAGAAATTGCAGGGCTGGATGCCGTTCTCTCAAAACACTCCAGTCATATCAGTGAAGTTGAAGGAGCATCATATTTTCACCAGCATGGTGATTTTGACTTCCACTACCGAATCATTTTAGCCAGTCGTAACAGCAAGCTGATCTCTTTGCTGTGTGGTGAGCTTTACCATTTGCTGCGGATGTACCGTTACCAGTCGCCGCGAGCACAATCGCGCCCAGTAGAGGCGTTAGATGAACATAAACATATCTTGCGCGCTATTAAGAATGGTGATGAAGAGTTAGCAGAGATGCTGATGCGACGTCATATTTCTGGTAGCCGAACACTGATCGAACAACAAATCCTGAAGGATTAGAGGAAAGAGTCATGAGTTTATCTCAAGGAGCCAAGTTCAGACTTGCTGTCGAACAAAATGAGCCATTGCAGATCGTCGGCACGATTAACCCATACTGCGCAATGATGGCGAAAAATCTAGGCCATCAAGCTATCTACCTTTCTGGTGGCGGTATTGCCAACGCTTCTTACGGTTTGCCCGATCTAGGTATTACTACACTCAACGATGTGTTAGTGGATGTCGAGCGTATCACTAACGCTTGCGATCTACCGCTACTGGTTGATATCGATACCGGCTTTGGCGGCGCATTCAATATTGCTCGCACCATTAAAGCGATGGAAAAAGCAGGCGCAGGTGCTGTGCACATGGAAGACCAAGTGGCGCAAAAGCGTTGTGGTCATAGACCAAACAAAGCGATTGTGAGCCAGCAAGAGATGGTCGACCGAGTGAAAGCGGCGGTTGATGCCCGAAATGATGACAGTTTTGTTGTTATGGCGCGTACCGATGCGTTAGCGGTTGAAGGGATTGATAGCGCGATTGAGCGTGCGATTGCTTGTGTAGAAGCGGGGGCGGATATGATCTTCCCTGAAGCGATGAATCAGCTAGAGCAGTATGTTCAGTTCTCAGATGCGCTCAAGAGTGCCACGGGCAAGCACGTGCCAATCCTGGCCAATATTACTGAGTTCGGTCAAACCCCACTTTATGGCTGTGAAGAGTTAGCTAAATCTAAAGTGGATATGGTGCTTTACCCACTCAGCGCGTTCCGTGCCATGAACAAAGCAGCAGAAACCGTCTACAAACATCTATTAGAAGTGGGTAATCAAGAAGCGCTGACTGAATCAATGCAGACCCGTAAAGAGCTTTATGCTCACCTTAAATATCATGACTATGAAGACAAGCTTGATCAGCTGTTTTCTGAAGGAAAGTAGATAAACGGAAGCCCAAGAAATCCGATTAAAGATAAGTTACTTAAGAATCCAATCAATAACGTGAAATTGTTCGATCAACAACCGCTCCATTAAGAGAGCAAGATCGAACAGAAAAGGAGTTCAAAATGCCTCTATCATCGAAAAAGAATGAAGAGTTAGGTGGCGCAGGCCTACGCGGTCAAAGCGCTGGTAGCACAGCTTTGTGCACTGTCGGAAAAACAGGAACGGGTCTGACTTATCGTGGTTACGATATTACTGATCTAGCAAACAATGCTCAGTTTGAAGAAGTGGCACACTTGCTGTTACGCGGTCACTTACCAACACAAACGGAACTCGATGAGTACAAAACGCGCTTAATCAGTTTGCGTGGGTTACCAAGCGAGCTAAAACAAGCGTTAGAGCTTATCCCCGCGTCAGCGCACCCAATGGATGTCATGCGTACCGGTTGTTCCGTACTAGGTAATCTAGAACAAGAGATGAGCTTTGATGAGCAGTTAGATGCGACGGAACGTATGCTCGCCTTGTTCCCTGCGATTATCTGTTATTGGTATCGCTTTAGCCATGATGGCGTGCGTATCGATACCGATGACCACTCTGAAACTTGCATTGGCGGCTATTTCCTAAAAATGCTAACCGATAAAGCGCCGACGGAAATACATAAGCAGGTCATGCACTGTTCTTTAATTCTTTATGCAGAGCACGAGTTTAATGCCTCGACCTTTGCGGCGCGTGTCTGTGCCTCGACGCTGTCTGATCTCCACTCTTGTATTACCGCTGCCATTGGCACGTTACGTGGTCCTTTGCATGGTGGTGCTAACGAAGCGGCGATGGAGATGATTGAAGATTGGCAAACGCCAGATGAAGCAGAAGCCAATATCATGCAGATGCTAGCCAACAAAGACAAAATCATGGGCTTTGGTCATGCGATTTACCGTGAGAGCGATCCACGTAATGCGTTGATCAAACGTTGGTCTCAAGAGCTTTCAAAAGCGGTAGGTGACACACATCTATATGCTGTTTCTGAACGTGTTGAAGCGGTGATGAAACGCGAGAAGGGTTTGTTCTGTAACGCAGACTTTTTCCACGCGTCGGCATACCACTTCATGGATATTCCTACCAAGCTGTTTACGCCAATTTTCGTTATGAGCCGTTTAACAGGTTGGGCTGCACACGTTTACGAGCAGCGCGCGAATAACCGAATCATTCGACCAAGTGCAGATTATACAGGGCCAGATCACCAGGATTGGGTTCCAATCGAAAAACGATAGCACTGTCGACCTTGCTCCCTTGCGACCAAGGGAGCAAACACCTACCGGAATGGAAGCAGTTATGAGCATTAATACCCTATACAGAAAATCGCTTCCGGGTAGTCATCTTGATTATTTTGATGCCCGAGAAGCCGTAAATACACTCTCTCCAGGTGCTTACGAGAAACTCCCTTACACGTCGCGCGTGCTAGCCGAGCAACTTGTCCGTCGCTGTGATCCTGAAGCTTTGACCCAAAGCCTAGTGCAGATCATTGAACGTAAACGTGATTTAGATTTCCCTTGGTATCCTGCGCGAGTGGTTTGTCATGACATTCTAGGTCAAACCGCTTTAGTTGATTTAGCAGGCTTGCGTGACGCGATTGCATTGCAAGGCGGAGACCCTGCCAAAGTGAACCCTGTGGTTGAAACTCAGTTGATTGTTGACCACTCATTGGCGGTGGAACACGCAGGTTTTGACCCTGAAGCGTTTGATAAAAACCGCGCCATCGAAGAGCGTAGAAACGAAGACCGTTTTCACTTCATCGAATGGTGTAAAACGGCATTTGAAAATGTAAGCGTGATCCCTGCGGGTAACGGCATTATGCACCAGATTAACTTGGAGAAAATGTCTCCTGTTGTGCAGGCCAAACAGGGAATTGCCTATCCAGATACCTGTGTTGGTACCGATAGCCATACACCGCACGTTGATGCGCTTGGGGTTATTGCTATTGGTGTTGGCGGATTAGAAGCGGAAACCGTGATGCTTGGCCGTCCATCTATGATGCGTCTGCCAGATATCGTTGGGGTAAGGCTAACTGGTAAACGCCAACCGGGCATCACTGCGACTGATATTGTCCTCGCTATTACAGAATTCCTACGTAATGAGCGTGTTGTTTCGTCTTATCTTGAGTTCTTTGGCGAAGGCGCGAAAGACTTGACCATTGGTGACCGAGCAACTATTTCGAATATGACGCCTGAGTATGGTGCTACCGCAGGGATGTTCTACATTGACGAGCAGACCATCAACTACTTGAAACTTACAGGTCGTGATGAGGAGCAAGTAGCGCTAGTTGAAAACTACGCTAAGCAAACTGGACTGTGGGCAGATGATCTTGAAACTGCGGAATATGAGCGAGTGTTCGAGTTTGACCTGTCTAAAGTGTCGCGAAATATGGCAGGCCCTTCGAATCCACACCGTCGTTTGCCTACCTCTGAGCTTGTTGAGCGAGGTATTGCCCAAGATTTAGAGCAAAAACCTGCGGATGACCAACTACCCGATGGTGCGGTAATCATTGCAGCCATTACTTCATGTACTAACACCAGTAATCCACGTAACGTCGTCGCTGCTGGACTCGTCGCTAAGAAAGCCAATGAGCTTGGCTTAGTGCGAAAACCTTGGGTTAAGTCCTCTTTTGCTCCCGGTTCAAAAGTGGCGAAACTCTATCTTGAAGATGCTGGCTTATTGCCTGAACTAGAAAAACTCGGCTTCGGTATCGTT
>NZ_JATABG010000271.1:0-4996 GCF_036533755.1 Vibrio sp. M260118
TGATGTACCAGCGCTAGATATAAAAGATTTACACAAGACTTTTGGGCAAAATGAAGTTTTGAAGGGCATCTCATTAGAGGCCCACAAAGGGGACGTTATCTCCATTATCGGTTCCTCAGGTTCCGGTAAAAGTACCTTTCTTAGATGTATTAACCTTTTAGAAACCCCTACCGCAGGCGAAATTTGGGTCAATGGTGAATTGATCCAGATGAAAACTAATCGTCAGGGTGAGGCGCTTCCTGCCAATGAGAAGCAAGTTCAGCGTATCCGTTCTCGCTTAGCGATGGTTTTCCAAGGCTTTAACCTTTGGTCACATATGACTGTTTTGGAGAACGTTATCGAAGCTCCGGTTCATGTCTTAGGTGTTCCCAAATCTCAAGCGATTGAAAATGCAGAGCTGCTACTGAAAAAAGTAGGCCTGTATGAGCGCAAAGACTACTACCCAGGGCATCTATCAGGAGGTCAGCAGCAACGTGCTGCGATTGCACGAGCTCTAGCGGTAGATCCAGAAGTTATGCTGTTTGATGAACCAACATCGGCACTTGACCCAGAGTTGGTCGGTGAAGTGCTAGGCGTAATGCGCGATCTTGCCGAAGAAGGCCGTACCATGCTGGTGGTGACTCACGAAATGGCGTTTGCTCGTGACGTGTCAAATCACGTTATGTTCCTACATCAAGGATTAGTAGAAGAGCAGGGCGACCCTGCTAAGTTATTTACTAACCCTGAGTCCGAACGTCTTCAGCAGTTTATTTCTTCTATTTATTAATCGTCGCTTTAGCGGCAAACACAACAATCAACTAAGTTCAAAATTAAAAAAACACAATCACAGGAGTATGGAAATGAAAAAGTGGTTACTAGCTGCAACAATCGCAGCGACAGCGGTTACTGGCGTAGCTCAAGCGAAAGAATGGAAAGAAGTTCGCTTTGGTATTGAAGGGGCATATCCTCCGTTTAGCTGGACAGAGCAAGATGGCTCTATCAAAGGTTTTGATGTGGATATGGCTAACGCGCTATGTGCTGAAATGGCAGTGAAATGTAAAATCGTTCCTCAAGATTGGGATGGTATTATTCCTTCTCTACTTGCTCGTAAGTACGATGCAATCATCGCTGCAATGTCTATTACTGAAGAGCGCAAAAAGAAAGTCGACTTCACAGGCAAGTACGCTCAAATCCCTAACAAATTTATCGCTAAGAAGGGCGCAGGCTTAGATTTTGATAATCTAGATGGTCAAAAAATCGCAGTTCAGCGTGCAACAACTCACGACAAGTACCTAACAGATAACTACGGCGACAAAGTTGAAGTGGTTCGTTACGGCTCTTTCGATGAAGCGTACCTAGATCTTGCTAATGGCCGTGTGGTTGCAGTGCTTGGCGACGCGTCAGCACTAGAAGAAGGTGTGCTTAACAAAGAGGGTGGTGACGCTTATGAGTTCGTTGGCCCAGCGTTAACAGATGCGAAATGGTTCGGCGAAGGTATGGGTATTGCTGTTCGTAAGCAAGACAAAGACCTAACTAAGAAGCTAGACGCAGCTATCGTATCTCTACGTGAGAAAGGTATTTACCAAGATATCGCTGCTAAGTACTTCAAATACGACGTTTACGGTGAGTAATCGTTGATATGCGACCGTTGGTTCTTGTTCCAAGGAGTAGTAGCCAACGGTCGATTTTTAGAAAGTTTAGGGATCAGGAACTTACCTATGCTGGATCTACAAGGATATGAAGCCTCTATACTAAAAGGGGCCGTAGTGACTATTGAGGTCGCGCTATTGTCGCTGTTGCTAGCAACGATTTTAGGTTTGCTAGGAGCATTGGCAAAGTTAGCTCCATACCGTTGGGCGCGAGCTATTGCAACGCTTTACACCACAGTGATTCGTGGTATCCCCGATTTAGTTCTAATGATGCTGATTTTTTTCGGTGGACAAATTCTACTTAACAACAGTCTCTATTCGATCAACGAGTCGCTCAATGAGTGGTTTGCCTCAAGCGATCCCAATCATGAATGGACTTCTTATCTGCCTGACTATATTGATGTCAGCCCATTTATTGCAGGTATACTGACTATCGGCTTTATCTTTGGCGCATACATGGCGGAGACTTTCCGCGGTGCGATTATGGCCGTAGACAAAGGTGAGTTAGAGGCCGCTAAAGCATACGGAATGAGCTCAGTACTCGCATTTCGTAGAATTCTGTTGCCACAAATGATTCGCCACGCGTTACCTGGCTTTGGTAACAACTGGCTGGTGCTATTAAAAACGACCGCTCTTGTTTCTATTATCGGTTTGGAAGACATGGTACGTATGAGCTCACTTGCTGCTGGCTCGACTAAGATGCCATTTACCTTTTACATGGCAGTTGCCATCATTTTCTTATTCTTTACCAGTGTCTCGACGGGCTTCTTGAAAATGGTAGAGCGCAAATTCAGTATTCATGCGAGGTAAAGAATGGATTTTTCGTTAGTTATAGAAAGCTTACCGATTTATCTGGAAGGGTTGTGGACCACAACTTGGCTTGTCACTTTAGCTTTGATTATCGGTTTGTTTGTCGCTATTCCACTTGGCGTTGCACGCAACAGTGAAAACTACTTGTTTAGTGGGCCAAGTTGGGCATTCATTTACTTTTTCCGTGGTACACCGCTGCTGGTTCAGCTCTATCTCATCTACTACGGAATGGACCAATTCTTCCCAGTCAAAGATACGCTATGGGAAAACGCTTGGTTCTGTGCACTGGTCGCGTTTGTACTCAACACTTCCGCGTACACCGCTGAAATTATCCGTGGAGCCATCAATGGTTTACCTAAAGGTGAAGTTGAAGCTGCGAAAGCCTACGGTATGGGTACCTTTATGACTTACCGTCGTATCATTCTGCCAAGCGCTTTACGTCGCGCACTACCTGCCTATAGTAATGAGGTGATCTTTATGCTTCACGGTAGTGCGGTAGCGGGTATTGTCACGATTCTAGACTTAACAGGTGCGGCACGTTTAGTGAACTCGCGTTACTATGCGCCATTTGAGTCTTTCTTGACGGCTGGTATGTTCTACATGGCGCTAACCTTTGTCATTCTGGCTTTCTTCAAGATGGCCGAAAAGCGTTTCTTAGCTTACTTAAGACCATTAAGTTAGAGCTTAAAAAATACAAAAAAGGCTTCCGAGTGGGAAGCCTTTTTTGTTTATGCGCTAGAGGTTAGCTGAGAATGATTAAGAAGGTACCGGCTAGAGTCATCAAAATATTCGCTATAGCGTAGGTGCCTGCATAACCTAAAGCGGGAATGGTGGATTTAGCGTAGTCATTCACGATGTCCATCGCAGGGGCGCAAGTTCTGGCACCAATGATGGCACCAAACAGTAATGCTCTGTTCATCTTAAGTACATATGCACCGACCAAGTAGGCAGCGACGACTGGCACAACACTGATGACAAACGCGAGGCCTATGACTTGAATTCCCACTTGAGACAGATGCTCAAACATTTTCCCACCTGCGCTGAGGCCAATCCCGACCATAAAGAACATCAATCCGAGGTCTTTGACCATGTTGAGCGCACCTTGCGGGATGTAACCAAATGTGGGGTGGTTAGCTCGTAAAAAGCCCAATGTAATACCCGAAAGCAGAAGACCCACCGCGTTACCTAGGCCGAAAGAGACTTGGCCGAAAGTCATTGTGACTAGGCCAAACATAATACCTAGAATAAAGAAGCTACAGAAGGCAAGTAGATCAGCCATTTGGCTATGGATCGAGATGAAACCGATTTTTTCCGCTAACCCATGTACACGACTCTTTTCGCCACTGACTTGGAGAACGTCACCTTTAGCAAGAACGATGTCTAAATCCATCGGCATTTCAATCTGTGCACGTACTACGCGATTGAGGAAACAGCCATACTCAGAAAGATTTAGGTCCGACAGGCGCTTTCCGGCGATTGAGTCACTCTTTACTACGATCTCTTCTTCCACGATTCGTAGATCAAGCAGGTTGCGGTCAAATACCTCTTTACCGTTGCGAAAGCTTGGGTCCAAGCGAGCATGGCTATCGGGAAAGCCTACCAATGCGATTTCGTCGCCTTGCTGTAAGATAGCATCACCATCAGGGTGGGCGAGAATACCGTTACGACGGATTCGTTCGATGTAGCAGCCGGTTTGACGATAGATACCTAACTCGCGTAGGTTCTTACCATCGATCCAATCAATCAGCTCTGGACCAACTCGATAAGCTCGAATAATCGGAAGGTACACTTTTCGTTGCCCAGCATTGCCCAACCCACGCTCTTGAGCGATTTGTTCAGCAGAGTCGGATAAGTTTTGTTTTTGTAGTTTTGGCAATAGCTTCGCAAACATAATCATGCTGATCAGGCCGATTAGGTAAGCCATTGCGTAACCAACGGATAAGTTCTCTGTGACCTGAGCGTAGTCCATATTGCGCGGTGTTGTCGCCAGTCCGGAATTTAGTGCGTCTTGCGCACCAACCAGAACTGGTGTCGAGGTCAGTGCGCCCGCCATCATACCTGCCGATAGACCAAAATCTAAGCCCATATAGTGGCTTGCATAGTAGGTAATGAAAAGCGCAGTAGACAGAACAATCATGCTGATGATGAAGTAGTGCTTGCCGTCTCGGAAAAAAATACCGAAGAAGTTAGGGCCTGCTTCAATGCCGACACAATAGATAAACAGCATGAAGCCAATGGTCAATGCTTCAGCGTTAAAGGTAAAACCGAGGTGACCCATTACTAATGAGGTGATCAGTACCCCAATGGAATTGCCAAGTTGGAAGTTACCGAAGCGGATTTTTCCAATACCTAGGCCTATTGCCAATACGACAAAGATGAGAAGAATCGGGTTTTGTTCGAGCAAGAGTACGACGTCAATGTTCACGGGCAAGTCTTGTGTGTGCCAACTAGATTAAGTGTGCGAATTGTAGCGTATTACCACTAAAAGATAAGTGATTTTTTTTATAATTTTCGATTAGCTGATTTAAGTAGAGTGGGTGAATTGCTCGGTAAAAATC
>NZ_JATABG010000272.1:0-4996 GCF_036533755.1 Vibrio sp. M260118
GTACATCATTCATGCGCTTAACTCCCTGTTATTATTTTGCCCATCTTCATCAATGTGATGGGTTCATGTAGAGCTTCAGCCCACATAGCGATTTAAACTAGCACTAGACCCAAAAACATGCAACAAATTATTAACCTAAAATTTGGCAATTTATAACCAGATCATATGACTAATTATTCATTTTTTAGTTGAATAAGCTTAAAATCTCGCATAAATCAAATCAGCAGACTCAAAACATGAGTCTGGTTTCATGTAACATTTTTATAAAAACAAGATCTAAATCTATATTCGCGTCAAGTGCATATGAATACGTGCACATTCAACAAGCGTTATTCTGTAAACCTTACATACTGAAATTTAATTTCACCATATAGCAGTTTCATTTAAACGATGAATGAATAGTGTGTAGTTTACTTTCACAATCTTTCTTAAAGTGATCTAAATCAATCACTCTTCAGGGTTAGCACGTTAAACTCGCCACAAAGATAAAAGCCTAAATAATCGTAAGTTTTGTCTTTTATTTCCCTTAGCTATGGCACATTAACTATGAGCTACTATAAAGTGGGAAGAGACCCAATGTAAGACTCTACATTAGGTTTATAGAGAGGGACCGTCACACAATAATAATCGGTTCCCTGCTTAAAGAATTTTTAACTTTGTATATATGAGGAATCTATGTCAGACGCAGTCAATAAACCGCACTCTGATTCGGATATCGAAAACAAGAGCTATCAAGAGCTGCATCGTCCAGCTTCTGAATTTGAGAGCCGTTCAGATTATCTAGACCACGAACTGCAAATCATGAAGCCTCGTCGCTTCGGTTTGAACCTACCTGGTCGCGACTTCCGTTTCGAGCTTGAAGACCTAGTTCCAGCATTAGCAGGTACTATCGGCATTATCGCGATGTACTCTGCGGTAATGATGTCTTGGGCCGATGGCCTAACCGCAGCATGGGATCACGTAAACCTAGGTAAAGAGTTTGCTATCGAAGTAGCCCGTGTAGAGATGCTTATTCCAGCACTGCTTTTCTGTGTGCTTGCATCAGGCTTTATTAACCCAAGAGCGAACCTTGCTGGTAACCACGGTCCAATGATTCCTCTAATCGGCTCTATCGCTTTAGCCGGTGCACACCCTCTTGCTCTTGCTATCCTTTTGGGCGTATTTGGTCTGTTGCTTAGTTACTTCAAAGGTGGCTCAAAACTGGTTAACTTAACCTCGCAAGGTACTGCGGGCGGCTTGTTAATCTTCCTTGGCTTCACCGGAACCATGAGCCAAATCGGTTCTATCCAAGATTGGGCAGTTAGCCTACAGTCTGCTGATGTTGAAGCGGGTAGCATGGGTTACGTTGGACTTATCGTGTTAGGTATCAACATCGCAGTGTACGCCTACTTAGCGAAAATCAACAAACGCTGGCTAGCCATTCCAGTTTGTGCCATCACAGGCTTGATCCTAGCTCTAGGTTTAGGGGCTGGTTTCGACCTTACGTTCGAAACGGAAATGGGTCTTCCAAACCTAAATCCAGTTTACTGGTGGGGCAGCACTGAGCAAGGTTGGATGCTAGGTCTACCAAACCTACAACACTTTATTGCATCACTGCCATTTGCAATCCTAGCGGTAGCTATGTGGTCTCCAGACTTCTTAGGTCACCGTATTTTCCAAGAACTAAACTACCCACGTAAAACCGAAAAAGTACTGATGGACGTAGATGACACTATGACCATGTGTTCTATCCGTCAAATGGTAGGTACTGCTGTTGGTGGTGGTAACATCACTTCTTCTTGGGGTACATACATGATCCCAGCAGCAATTGCTAAGCGTCCTATCCCTGCTGGTGCGATTCTACTTGGTTCTCTATGTATTATCGTTGCGATCCTTGGTTTCCCAATGGATGTTGCGGTTTGGCCTCCAGTAATGCGTGTTGCACTACTAGTAGGTGTATTCCTACCGCTACTAGAAGCAGGTATGCAAATGGTTAAAGAGACCAAAGACTCGCAAGCAGCAGGTATCTGTATCTTCGCTTCTGTCGTTGCAAACCCTGTTCTAGCATGGGCACTGACCATGTTCCTAGACAACAATGGCCTAATTGGTGACAAGGAGCGTGCAGCTCGCCTATCGTTCATCGATAAGATTGTTATTCCTGTAGGTGTATTTGCAATCTGTCTAGTCGCAATGCTTGCAGTAGGTATGCTTGAAGGCCAATACGGCATCCCAGCATTTCTATAATCCAATCAAGTTGAGAGCCAAACTGGCTCTCAACTTTTTTTTAATTCACTCAATTAAACTTAAAAATTTCGCTTCAAACTGTCATTTATTGATTTAGTTTAAGGTTTGCAGTTTTTTTTTAGTTTATTATTGAAACTCAATGAATAACGCACCATATAAGAATAGTAACAATATTTATGGTCACCTCTCTTCCAGTGTTTGGAATTAGAGTCTATACATATTGTTATTCATAAGAGTGTACCGTCCCATCTAATGGGAATCTGACTCGCTCAACGGATCAGATAGGTACGTGTTTTTTCTACTAAAAAGGTAGGTATGTCATGGCAGAGCAATTTGCTAAAGCTTGGGAAGGTTTTGCTAACGGTGATTGGCAAAACGAAGTAAACGTTCGCGACTTCATTCAGAAGAACTACGCACCGTATGAAGGCGACGAGTCTTTCCTAGTTTCTGAAGGTACTGAAGCAACAAACAAGCTTTGGGCCAAAGTAATGGAAGGTATCAAGATCGAAAACTCAACTCACGCACCAGTTGATTTCGATACTGACGTAATCTCTACCATCACTGCTCACGACGCAGGTTACATCGAGAAAGACCTAGAAACTATCGTTGGTCTTCAAACTGATGCTCCTCTTAAGCGCGCTATCATCCCTAACGGTGGTATCCGCATGGTTGAAGGTTCTTGTAAAGTTTACGGTCGTGAACTAGATCCTAAAATCAAAGAAATCTACACAGATTACCGTAAAACTCACAACGCTGGTGTTTTTGATATCTACACTTCAGACATCCTAAAATGTCGTAAGTCTGGTGTTCTAACTGGTCTTCCAGATGCATACGGTCGTGGTCGTATCATCGGTGACTACCGTCGTGTAGCTCTATACGGTGTGGACTTCCTAATCAAAGACAAGCTAGCTCAATTCGCTTCTCTACAAGAGAAATTCGAAAACGGCGAAGATCTTCAAATGACGATGCAACTTCGTGAAGAAATTGCAGAGCAACACCGTGCACTAGGCCAAATGAAAGTTATGGCTGAGAAATACGGTTGTGACATCTCTCGTCCAGCTGAAAGTGCACAAGAAGCTATCCAGTGGACTTACTTCGGCTACCTAGCTGCTGTTAAGTCTCAAAACGGTGCTGCAATGTCTCTAGGCCGTACTTCTACGTTCCTAGATATCTTCATCGAGCGCGATATCGCTGCAGGTAAGATCACTGAAGAACAAGCTCAGGAAATGATCGACCACTTCGTAATGAAACTACGTATGGTTCGTTTCCTACGTACTCCTGAGTACGATGACCTATTCTCTGGCGACCCAATCTGGGCAACAGAATCTATGGGTGGTATGGGTCTTGACGGTCGTACACTCGTTACACGTACTAACTTCCGTTTCCTAAACTCTCTATACACTATGGGTCCTTCTCCAGAGCCGAACATCACTGTTCTATGGTCTGAGCAGCTACCTGAAGGCTTCAAGAAGTTCTGTGCGAAAGTATCTATCGATACTTCTTCAATCCAGTACGAAAACGACGACCTAATGCGCCCAGACATGGAGTCAGACGACTACGCAATCGCATGTTGTGTATCTCCAATGGTTGTTGGTAAGCAAATGCAGTTCTTCGGTGCTCGTGCTAACCTTGCTAAAACTATGCTTTACGCAATCAACGGTGGTGTTGATGAGAAGCTGAAGATGCAAGTTGGTCCAGAAATGCCAAAAATCACTTCAGAAGTACTAGACTTCAACGAAGTATGGAACAACCTAGACCACTTCATGGATTGGCTAGCTAAACAGTACGTTGCTGCACTAAACAGCATCCACTTCATGCACGACAAGTACTCTTACGAAGCTGCTCTAATGGCTCTACACGATCGTGACGTGTACCGTACTATGGCTTGTGGTATTGCTGGTCTATCTATCGCTGCTGACTCACTATCTGCAATCAAGCACGCGAAAGTTAAACCAATCCGTGACGAAGACGGCATTGCTATCGACTTCGAAATCGAAGGTGATTACCCTAAATTTGGTAACAACGATTCTCGCGTAGATGACATCGCTTGTGAACTAGTTGAAGTGTTCATGAACAAGATCCGTAAGCTTAAGACTTACCGTGATGCTGTTCCTACTCAGTCTATCCTTACTATCACGTCTAACGTTGTATACGGTAAGAAGACTGGTAACACTCCAGATGGTCGTCGCGCAGGTGCTCCGTTTGCTCCAGGTGCAAACCCAATGCACGGCCGTGATGAAAAAGGTGCTGTAGCATCTCTAACATCTGTAGGAAAACTGCCATTTGCTCACGCGAAAGACGGTATCTCTTACACATTCTCTATCGTACCTAACGCACTAGGTAAAGAAGAGAACTCACAACGTGCTAACCTAGCTGGTCTAATGGATGGTTACTTCCACCACGAAGCTGGTATCGAAGGCGGTCAGCACCTAAACGTGAACGTTCTTAACCGCGAAACTCTAGAAGACGCTGTTAAGCACCCTGAGAAATACCCTCAGCTAACAATCCGTGTATCTGGTTACGCTGTTCGCTTCAACTCTCTAACTAAAGAGCAACAAGCTGACGTAATCGCACGTACTTTCACTGAGTCTCTATAATTCTCAGCTGATTGAATAGTTTAAAGCCCCGCACACTGCGGCAATGTAGATCAGATAAGGATCGGTTGACCGATCCTTCTGATGAGAGACAATCGGAAACCTGTTTATAGGTTTCCGATTTTTTATGTCTATTCAAAACTGTTTTGCCGACTTCCTTGAAGAAAACCCTGTTGATG
>NZ_JATABG010000273.1:0-4971 GCF_036533755.1 Vibrio sp. M260118
ACCGGGTTGACGGCCATAGAGTCGATCATACTCGGTACAGTCTTGCCCGTCTTGATGCCTGAGCGAAAGTCATGATAAGAGCGGATTTGGCACGGGTTAAAGTCTCGAATGTCGATGTCTTTTCTAACTGGAATCGATCCTTTTACCCGATTAAATTCTTTCTGGAACGATTTGTCTGCTAACACATCGGCTGCGTTGTTGGTTTGGTTTGCATCAAAGGACTTGCTGGCCATGAATATGATGCTGTCCATGTTGTAGAGGAATACGCCATCGCTTTCTGGTGTAGGGTAACAACCTATGTGGTTGGGAACCTCTATTTCGTTCGCCATTAACTCTCCCAATATCCAATCGCCACCAAGCTGAAATAGGGCCTGATTTGCCGCCAGTGCGCGAGTGGCGGAGTCCCATTTTGCATCTGGAACTGTATTGTCGACCAACAGGCTGATTTGTCTTAGTTGATTAAATGCAAATCTCAATTGTTCACTATCAATGCTCTCTCTTTGAAGCTCGACCATCGCATGGTTATAAAACTCAACACCACCGGTCGATATGACTAAGTTCTCGAATAGCATGGCGACTTGCCATGGCTGCTGACCGAGGGCCAATGGATTGATTCCTTTATGTTTGGCTAACTCCATGGTGGCGAGCATCTCTTGCCATGTGTCAGGCACAGGCTGGTGGAGTTGGTCGAGTAGTTGATGGTTCACCCACAGCCAGTTGAGTCGATGCAGCGTCAATGGCAAAGCCACATAGCCGTTGTCGGTTTTATTGATATCAATCGATAGTGGATAGAGCACTTGATCCCACTGGTGGTTTTCAGCCACATCGTTGACGTCATGAAGAATGCCAATCGCATCCCATGCTTTAATGCTAGGCCCCTCTATTTGTGCAAAGCTCGGAGGATTTCCGGCCAGTGCACGTGCTTGTAGTACCGTCATCGCACTGTCTCCACCACCACCAATAACTGGGCTAGGAGAGAGCTTAATATTATTTTGTTCAAGCTGCTGCTCTAGGACAGCTAATGCCGCTCGTTCACCGTCTGACGTCCACCAGTGAAGGAACTCTACATTGGCGTGAGCTGAGACTGAAATCAGACTAAGTGACAAGAAGGAGACAAGTTTGTTCATAGCGAATCTCTTGGGAAAGACAGGGTAGCGCATAAGCCACCATATTGAGAATGAGATAAGTTGAGTGTGCCACCATGTGCTTTGGCAATACTTTGTGAAATCGTCAGTCCGAGCCCAGTACCATCTTGGATTGTATTAGCTCTAAAGTAGGGCTGAAAAAGTTTGTCGAGTAGTTCGGTGTCTATGCCCTGACCAAAGTCATCAATGCGAATCTCCACCCCTTCTTCAGTATCAACTAAGGTGATTTGTGCTCTGTCACCATATTTCAGCGCATTGTCGACAAGGTTTTGGATACAGCGTTTAATCGCAAGTGGTTTACCTGCTAGTGGTTGTTCTATGCTACCGACAAGACTGATGTTTTCTGACTGCTGGGGAAGTGTCGAGATAATATGTTGAATGATCTCATTGAGATTAATCGGCTCTATCTCTTCGTGAATATCGGTCTCTTTAATACACTGTAATGCACCTTTAACCATCAGGTCGAGGTCATTGGCCAAACGGGTAAAACGCTCTCGGTCGGTTGGGTTATCGAGCATCTCTGAGCGAAGCTTTAAACAGGCAATGGGTGTTTTAAGGTCGTGAGAAATGGCGCTAAACAGCATCTCTCTGTCGTTCATATGACTGTCGATACGGCGGTTCATTTTATTAAATGCGCGTACCGCTGCTTTTAGTTCTCTACTGCCTTTCTCTTTCACGGTTGGGATATTTAACCTGCTTGACATTAAGGTCGCAGCTTTGGCGAGATCCTTAATCGGTTGGATTTCGCGTCGAACGATGAACCATGTGCAAACGAGCAGCAGCAGCGCGGAAAAGCATAGGGTGATCCACTCTCTGAACTCAAAGTAACTAGTTTCAAGGTTGACGTATGGTGCGGGCAAAACGGCGGCAAGGTAAAACCACTCGTTGTCGGCAACTTCCACTTGCATGACCAAAATCGGCGGGTCTAAGTCGCCAAAAGAGAGCGAATAGTGGGCCCACAGCAAAGGCAGTTCATCAATCGGCAGTTCATTGTTAAAGACGCGCAGGTTTTCTCGCTCGGTAAACTCGACATCAATGGTGGGCGCACCTTGAAGTTCACTGCTTAGTATTTGCTTAACTTGGTCGACGACGAGTGTTTTAGTGGTACTTTGTGCCAAAGGAGGAACGTCGATTCGGTGGTTGTTGAGCGACACAAAAAAGCGTGTTCCTCCCATATTGCGGAGCTGATTTAACACCAAGTGGCGATACTCAGACGGCAGGGTTTGAAAGAACGAGATGGTTGAAGAAGCGCTCAGGGCTAAGCTTTTAACTGTGTTAGTCAGCCCTTGCTTGTCGCGTTCGCTGGCATGTTGATACCAGATCATGCCGGAAAGAAGTTGGGCGACGAGGATCACCCCGAGTAGAAATACACTGGTACGAAAGGCTAAAGACTGGCTAATAGTGCTAATTCTCATAGTGGACTTCCGTTGTTAGCATGTAGCCTTTGTTGCGCACGGTTAAGATCAGCGAGCGATCTTTGTCTTCTAAGTGGTGACGTAGGCGGCTGATTTGTACATCAATGCCGCGTTCGAATGGGTCAGCGTCCCGTCCCCAAATTTCTCGTGCGATATCGTCGCGGGACAAGATAGATTGCGCGTTGTTGATGAATAGGCCCAACAACGAAAGATCGGCGCCACTGAGCTGTTTAATCTGGTTTGTCCTAAGGTGCGTGAGTTGGCGGGTTACAGTGTCTACTTGCCAATCATCGAATCTGACTTTGCGTGCGAGTTTCGCTTCAGCGGTATATTGACTGCGCCTTAATATGGTTTTAATCCTGGCTAACAACTCACGGGGGCTAAAAGACTTGGTGATGTAATCGTCAGCGCCCATTTCAAGCCCCGCGACTCGGTCTGCCTCTTCGGTCACCGCGGTGAGCATGATGATTGGAATTTGCGAGTCACGACGCAGTTTTTGGCACAATGTAAAGCCATCTTCGCCGGGCATCATGATGTCGAGGATGATCAAATCAGGTTGGTGGAGAGCTAACAATTGCCACATTACCTGGCCATTTTCAGCACCAAGCACGTCAAAGCCTACACGGCCAAGGTAGTCAGATAGGGCTTCCCTGAGCTCTACATTGTCATCGACAACCAATATCTGTTTGTTTTCCATCATCACACATCCTAGATTCGGTTTGGTCAACAGACCTTAGATATGATGCATGGTTACTCTCCCTTTCTCAATATCACTTATTTTAATTTGGGGACAGTTTTGTAAGTCAACGCTTACAAACTCGCAGGTATTTGTAACCTTCAGTGGTCGATAAGCCAGTAGACTTTTCCTGACATTACGTGAAACACAAATTCGAGTAAGTCTCGAAGACTAAATAACTGACTGAAGTCAGGAGGGAACCATGTTAGGAAGTCTATTTGGACAATTACAAAAAATAGGGCGGTCGTTGATGCTGCCTGTTGCGGTGTTACCAGTCGCGGGTTTGATGCTCGGTATTGGTAACGCAGGATTCGCCTTTATCCCTGAAGCTTTGAGTAAAATCATGCTTGCTGCGGGTGATGGTGTATTTGGCAATATGCAGTTGATGTTTGCTGTCGGTGTGGCGCTTGGTCTTTCAAAAGGTAATGATGGTGCAGCGGCGCTAGCAGGCTTAGTCGGTCTAATTATTATGAACGCTTCGCTAGGTATCGTGACCGGCTTACGCGGTTTTGAAACTGATGCGACGATTATGGGTGTCGATACCTTACAAACGGGTGTTTTTGGTGGTGTTATTATGGGTGCTGTCGCTGCCATGATGTATAACCGCTTCTATAATATTCGTTTGCCGGAATATCTTGGCTTCTTTGCTGGTAAGCGATTTGTACCTATCGTTACGGGCTTAAGCGCTATTTTGGTTGGCGCGTTTATGGCGTTTGCTTGGCCTCCTGTCGGTCAACTACTGGATGCATTCTCTCATTGGGCTGCGTACCAGAATCCAGTGCTAGCTTGGGCTGTTTACGGTGCGGGCGAACGTTCACTACTACCTGTCGGCTTACACCACATTTGGAATGCACCTTTCTTCTTCGAGGTAGGTAGTTACATCGATCCTGACACAGGCAAAGAGATCACTGGTGAGCTTACTCGCTTCTTCGCTGGAGATAAAACAGCAGGCTATCTATCTGGTGGCTTTATGTACTCTATGTGGGCTCTACCAGCAGCCGCGTTAGCGATTTACCACTGTGCAACGCCTGAACGTAAAAAAATCGTTGGTGGTTTGATGATGTCTGCGGCGCTGACTTCTTGGTTAACTGGTATTACTGAGCCAATCGAGTTTACGTTCCTATTTGTCGCGCCAGTGCTTTATATCATTCACGTTTTCCTTACAGGTATAGCGTTTGCGATTACTGCCTTCTTGGAAATCAAACACAGTACCGATTTTGCTCACGGCGCAATTCAGTTCTTCTTGTACTACCCAATGTCGAGCAACGCTTGGATGTTCATCATCATAGGTCCAATCTGGGCGTGCTTGTACTACGGTTTGTTCCGTTTCTTAATCGTCAAATTGGATTTGAAAACACCAGGGCGTGAAACAGAGTTAGCTGAAGTGAAAATTGCAGGTCAGCCAGATGAAATTGCGGTTGATGTGATTGACGCGCTAGGTGGTAAAGCCAACATCAAATCGGTAGACGCTTGTATTACGCGCTTGAGAGTTACAGTAAAAGACATTGCTAACGTTGATGTTGAAAAGCTTAAACAACTTGGCGCTCATGATGTGTTAGTGATAGGTGACAGTTTACAAGCTATTTTTGGTACTCAGTCAGATACGATCAAGTCTGAGATCCACGGAGTCTTGGCCGCCTCCTGATCTTACCTTTCACCCCCCATATTCACCGAA
>NZ_JATABG010000274.1:0-9207 GCF_036533755.1 Vibrio sp. M260118
AACATGAAGAAAACTAGGCCAACCATAGCAACAGAAACCGTTAGGAAGGCGGCCCAATTTTTCGCACTTACTGGTTGTTGATCAATCTCTGCAGCTGCGTTAACAAGCTGTTTGTTAAAGATAACCAGTACAGCGAACGCAAAAACAGCCATGACAGCCGACAAAGTAAAGCTACCGTGGAAACCAATGGCTAATACGAACATTGGGAAAAGGTATTGGCCTAAAAGAGCACCAACGTTGTTGACGGAATAGTTTACTGGGTAGCCGTTTTCGAAGTCTTCTTCAGTGGCAAAAGTGCGTTTGTACAAACTTGGGTATGAAGGAGACATCAAACCGCGAGCATAACTTGCTAGAGCGATACCAGCTAAGCTCATTGGGATGTTTGTTGTAGATGCGCCTAGCACAAGTAACGTATAACCAGTGGCAAATGCACCATAAGCAATGGTTAAAGAGCGATATGCTCCAAGGAATTTGTCGACGATGAATCCGCCAGCAATTGCGAAAAGTGGGCCGATGGATGAGAAAGCACCAACAACCATCATGGTGTCTGCTTCACTGTACCCAAGATCTTCTAAGAAGAAACGGGTCAAAATTACCATCACACCATAGAATGACAGGCCAAACATCGCCTGGCAGAACATCATAGATTTATTAAGTTTATTCCACATAATAGTCTCTTTTTGTTGGCATAACACAGAATTAACATCTGACTATTCTATCATTTGCGCTATGTAATAAATTGAAACAATTGTCGCATAATTTCGTTTCTATGCACGAGTTTTTCTATTTTTCGCATAAATTATTATAATGCGAACAGTGCTAAACGTTTGCGTGGAATAATGTCGAAATTATCCAAGATGGAGAACAAAGGCGGGTTTTGCTTAACTATTTATAGAAGAAGAAAGGATAGGCGCGTAAATGCTCAGATTGTTACGCGCCTATAAGAGTCGAGCAGCTATGCTGTTGAGATAACTAGATAACTAGATAACTAGATAACTAGAGTTATCACTCACATGGTGGTGCCATATGAATAACGGCTAGTCCACCTAAGGATGTCTCACGATATTTCTTGTTCATGTCTTTGCCAGTTTGGTACATGGTGGCGATGACCTTATCAAGGGAAATCAAACATTTGCTAGTACGTTTTAGCGCCATACGTGAAGCATTGATGGCCTTCATTGCGCCCATTGCATTTCGTTCTATACAAGGCACTTGAACAAGCGCTCCGATAGGATCACACGTCATGCCAAGCGAGTGTTCCATCGCTATTTCAGCGGCGATACAAATCTGCTCATTGCTGCCACCGCGCAGTGCCGTCAGGCCTGCTGCTGCCATCGACGAGGATACGCCCACTTCGCCTTGGCAACCTACCTCAGCACCGGAAATAGAGGCGTTGGTTTTGTATAAAATACCAATAGCTCCGGCTACTGCGAGGAAGTCTTTAAGTTGTTTGGTATCGAGCTCTTTAATGAATCTATGGTAGTACATGAGAACGGCCGGAATAACACCTGCTGCACCATTGGTAGGAGAGGTGACAACTTGACCTCCAGCGGCATTCTCTTCGCTGACTGCAAATGCGAACAGGTTTATCCAATCCATAATCTCCATTGGATCATTTTCAATCGCTGCGTTGGCTTCTAGCTTTTTAAGCAGGTTTGGCGCACGACGGGTTACGTTTAAACCGCCCTCAAGGACTCCTTCAGTATCAAATCCGCGTTGCATACATAACGACATGACCTTCCAGATCTGTTCAGCTTTTTTGGTGATTTCATCTGGGCTGAAAAAGTTCTGCTCATTTTGCAGGATCATTCCACCTAGGCTGTAGCCACTAGTCTCGGCCATTTGCAGCATCTCATCGGCAGAAGTAAACGGGTAAGGCACCTCAACAGTGGTGCTGGTTGAACCTTGTTCTAGCTCTTTTTCGGTGGCGATAAAGCCTCCACCTATCGAGTAATATGTTTCGAAGGCTAATTGGTTGCCCAGTGAGTCATAGGCGGTGACCGTCATACCGTTCTCGTGGAGAGGAAGGTTGTCTGAGTGAAACAAGATATCACTCGCATAGCTAAAATCTATGGTATGAGCACCTGCAAGGACAAGGTTATTGTTGTCGATTGTACTCGCTAAAGCCTGCTTTGCGCTGCCGATTTTGATTGTATCGGGCTTGTTACCCAGAAGACCTAATATTATGGCTCTGTCAGTATGGTGCCCTTTACCTGTTAAGGAGAGGGAGCCATAGAGATCGACTTGAATACGGCTAACTTTCGTTATAGTTGAGGCCAGTAGGCGAGTGAAATGATAGCCGGCGAGCATTGGACCATTGGTGTGAGAACTTGAAGGCCCTACGCCTATTTTGAAAATATCAAATATCGACAACATAAACTTTACTTCCTATCCAGTGGCCTATCGCTTAGGCTCTTGTACTTACACACTGCGCATGTGAGAAAAGAAATCATCTTACATGCCTGTTATTAACAAAATTTTAACCTGTGATAAGTTAACGGTAAAGTGAAAACTTGTACAGATAAGGCACCATCCAGCAGGAATTATTCATAGACGATGAAAGTGACGAATGTGGTTCTCGTACTGGGAAAACGCCTAGTAAACAACGCGCTGACTTTAGAGGGTAAGCAACGTGTCGAAGCGCTCTCTAAAGGTTTGACACGATTTAGCTTAGAACAGACTGCTGTCATTTTCTGCGGTGGAGTGACTAAGGGGCAGACGAAAACCGAGGCGCAAGCCATGTTAGAGTATTTTTTGTCTTATCACGACGGCAAGGCTCCTACCAATATTCTTATTGAAGACACTTCGACCAACACGATTGAAAATATTGCAAACGCAGCGGATAAGTTGATTGCTAGTCAATTGTGTCAAAAAGGGCAGTGTTTAGAGGTTATGTTTGTCTCCCATGACTATCATTTGCAACGAATTTTTGAAATACAGGCTCTGATGGATGAGCAAGGGCTTTTGCGAAGCTTAGAGACTCGATGCTCAAGCTACGGGCTTAACTTGAGTATTGCTAAAGAGGTCAGCGCTCACTGCGCCGTTCCTTACCCATATCGAGGGACACAAGCAGAGGCATTTCTTAAGTTAGATGAACTTACGACCTATCGTGTTTTCTTAGAAGGTGTTCAATCCGGTGTCTTTCAAAGGCCGTTAACTCAAGTGCGAAAGTTGCCCTATGAGATAGCCAGCGTTGCGTTGGCTGATTTAAAGACCCTGATCACTGATGCTCAAGACAGGGCCTCGCTTAACGTGATACAACAGATATTAGAAAAGACTTCAACAACGTTTTCGTTGCCGGAGCTCAGTCATCAGGTGAGTCAATATCATCAACATTTGACTCAGCTTAATCGAAAGTATGATCCAGAGCAGCAAGTTGCCGAACGAGTGTAACTGGCAAAATATGAGGGAGAACGAATTATCCCTCTTTTCGATTGCTGAGTGCGCCTTACTGCTGTTTATGGTTTTGACGGTAGTAGTCCCACTGTTCTACTCGGTCCCCATTTGGTAACACACAGTAGGTTACGCGCTGTTCATTCTCTGTCACGGTGTCCAGTTCGCCGCCTTGTTGTACACAGTATACCGCTGCTGGATTAGCCATTGAGACATGCTGCTTTTCAGTGCTGTTAGGTTCAGTGGTACAGCCTGCCAAAACGCCAACGCTGACAGCCAACGCAAAACATGTTTTTTTCATATTAGAGCCTATATAGATTCAATAAGTAGCATATTGATTATATGGTACGGAATGAAAAACTTTGTCTAGAATTTGTTAAAAAGTTAGTGATGTCTAAAATTAAAAGAAGTTATACAACAAAGCTATAGTTATCTATCAATAAAAAGACAAAGCATAGGAAGTGCCAAATGTCGGATCAAAAATATCGACTTGTAACGCGAAGTGACTTTGACGGGTTAGTTTGCGCAGTACTATTGAAGCAATTGCAACTGATTGACGAAATAAAGTTTGTTCATCCCAAGGACATGCAAGATGGCATCATTGAGGTCACTCCCAATGATATTGTGACTAACTTGCCATATGTAAAGCAGGCTCATCTGGTGTTTGACCACCATCTATCGGAGCTGCTACGCAACCCTGAGCAAAATGAAAACCATATTATTAATCCCGATGCTCCCTCCGCAGCAAGAGTGGTGTGGGAATACTATGGTGGAGAAGAAGTATTTCCTTCCGAGTGGCTAGGCATGATGGAAGCGGTCGATAAGGGCGACTCTGCCCAGTTTAACCGAGATGAAGTTTTAGACTCAACGGGCTGGAATTTGCTGAATTTTTTGATGGATGCCCGTACCGGGCTCGGACGTTTCCGAGAGTTTCGAATTTCAAATTATGCGCTGATGATGGATTTGATTGAATATAGCCGCGGGTACATGCCAAATCGATAATGAGCAGGCAGATGCCGTGCAACAAGAATTGATCGCTGCGATTACCGCTGACGGTTAAATGGTTTTCCAGGTCTTAATAAAAAAGGCCCCTACATTAGCTTAGGGGCCATATTTTTTGTTAGCATTCGCGCCTAAATTGGCATTACTCGGTTTCGGCCTAGTTCTTTTGCTTCATACAACAGCTTGTCAGTGCGCTCAATGAGAGACTCAGCAGATTCACCCGGCTCCAACTCAGCCACGCCCATAGAAATAGTAATATTTCCTATTTGCTTTGATGTGCGGCGGTCTTTCACGGATAGCTTCTCCACAGCGCGACGCAAACTTTCTCCAAACTGTCGCGCAATACGCAGAGACTTGTTTGGTACGATCATGGCGAACTCCTCACCACCGAAACGATAGGCTTGAATTCCGTCTCGACAGGATAGCTGTAGCCGACGCGCAATGCCTTTAATCACAGTGTCACCAAATAGGTGGCCATAGGTGTCATTGAAGGCTTTGAAATGATCAATATCAGCCAAGATCAAGCACATTTTTTGTTCTGAACGAGATAAGGTATTGATGTCACTATCGAATGAGCGGCGGTTGTACAAGCTGGTTAAAGAGTCAAACAGGACATCTTGTTGAACTTCTGCAAGTTGAGACTTGAGTTGATTGATCTCTTTGGTTGCCGTTTCGAGTTGATTATTGAGAAAGCGCGTTGAGTGCCTAATCTCCCGAGATTCAACCACTAGCTGTCGAATTACGGTCATGACCTCATCCATCGACATCGCTTCGTCTTCAACACGTTCAAGGTTGTCGAAACTTTTATCAATAAGTTGAGAAAACTGCGATGTGTCAGAGAGCGTGTCTGTCATCGAACTCGCAACTTCGTTAACCAGTACTTCGATGCTATTACGCAGTTCGTGCATATCTGTTTCAGAGCGGCTTGCAACATAATTGTTGTAAAGCTGTTCACCAGCGGCAGGAGGGCAGATGCCAAAATTTTCAACGACGCTATCAAGCTCTCGATTAAGCTGAGGAATTGCGTTATCCACATAGGTGTACCACAGAGCGTAGTTGGCGGGAGTCGCTGCTACGTGGTTTTTCATCATTAGTGGGACGGCCTTTTTTAAATTGTCCGTCGATTTTTTAAAGTCGTCAGTCATTTGCTAGGATTTATCTTGTCTCGCACTCTGTTTCTTTAAGAGTAGCGGATTAATTATTAGGTTGTAATCTTGTGTTGTCTTGGGCGCGGTTATTTATCGTTAATATGAACTTAAGCACACCCCACATGCTTACACGTGTAAGCGGAACATTCAAATGGCATTAATCTGGTAAGACAACTCAAAACTTCTCACTTATCAAACGCCTTGAGGTACTTCCTCACGAACGTTTCCTGATTCTAGTTTGCTTGCGCCGCGTAACATGGCCTGAATTAGATCACCAGCGTTGAACTTTTCAAGCGCTTCATGCGCACCAACCTGTTGTGCTCGGTCAACACAGATCTCACTCGAAAGTGAAGTATGTAAAATGACATAGCTGTTTTTCAATTCAGGGTCATTTTGCGTTTCAAAGGCGAGCTCATATCCGTCTAGTCCTGGCATCTCAATATCACTGACTAATAGATCAATGGCACGGCCTGCCGAAGCTTCTGCGCGCATTAGCTCTAAGGCGTCGAGGCCATTATTGCAGATCTGATAGGAAATATTGATGCTATCCAGCGCGTCAGACAACTGTTTACGTGCGATAGAAGAGTCATCAACCAACATGATATTAAGGGCTTTGAGCCTTTCCCGTTCAATATCCGTTAGCATTGGAATATTGGTCGACTCGTATTGCGGATAGATTTTGGACAGTAATAGTTCTACATCCAGCATCTGAACGATTTGCTCTTCAAAACGAGTAATGCCCGTTACAAACACGTCGGAACCTGCACTCTCAGGCGCAGATTCAATTGATTTCCAGTCACATTCGATGATTTTCTCGATCGAACGTACCATAAACGCCACTATTGTTCGCAAGCAGTCGGTGACGATTAGGTAGCAAGATTGGTACTCTTCTGGCTGTATTGGGCGGAATCCGATAGCCGCGGGCATATTAATCACAGGAATGGTCTTATCACGAATAGTGACGGTTCCAATTACGTGGTGGTGAGAGTAGGGAATTTGAGTCGTTGGTTGAAACGGCACAATCTCTCTTACTTTAAGAGTACCGATGGCGAATAGCTGCTTACTATTGGTTAGAGTAAACATGAGCATACCTTGCGACTGATTCGCTTTACTTACTGTTTTTGCCATGGTTTTCTCGTTAGTGCGACTAGTTTATAGATGGTAACGGATTTGTACCGATTATCAATGGATGCAAATCAATTTTATCTTTAAACGACGTTAAGATAGTCATTTGTAAGTTTAGTATAAAAATACTGAGGTGAAGATCTCACTATGTTCCGGTACAATCCAAGTCAATAAAGCGATTGATAAAGGTATCAACATGGCAAATACGGCGCATGCGCTTCACATTTTAGTTAAGCATAAAGAACAAGCAGAAGACATCATCAAACAGCTAAAAAAGGGTGCGAAATTTCAGACTTTAGCTAAGAAGTACTCTACTTGCCCGTCGGGCAAAAAAGGCGGCGACTTAGGTGAGTTTCGTAGAGGTCAGATGGTTCCTCAGTTTGATAAAGTGTGTTTTTCGGGTGAAACCTTAGTACCTCACCTAGTCAAAACCAAATTTGGTTGGCATGTGGTGAAGGTGTTATACCGTACTTGATCATGGCTAGTTACTGTTAAGTCATCTTCTTAATGGCCAAGGTGTTTACCTTGGCCATTTTTATTGTGCTCTAGTTCACTTTTGGTGTGAGAGCTGGTGTTCTATTTGCAATCCAGTGCGATTAATTTCTCGTTTATTTGTAGGAATGCAATGCAAAGAATTTCCTGGCCTTATGTGAGGGTGGGGACGGATAAAATATCCATATACTTATTGTGCTTATTTTGATCTACTGCGCATTTCGCGTAAGAGCTATTGACTAAATTTGTTACTAAGACGTCCCTATCATCCGTTTTATTAGGCTAGGAATAGAATATGAATGATTGCAGTCGCTTAAGTGCCACCGCCATGCATCTATCTACCTTTGAGTTAGAGCAAATGCTCGAAGTTGAACTTGCCAAACTTGGGCTCGATCATTTTGTGGTCATGATTATCGATGCCCGCCAGCAACCTGTTTATCAATATGTTTGTGGGTTTACCGAAACGCAAATGAATGTCTACGAGCAGAACATGGCGCACGATGTGTTTCTTCAACATTATGCAGATATTGGACTTATCGGCCAACTGACCTACATGCAAGAGATGCTACCTATGCGACGGATTGATAACCCGATTTTTAATGAAATTCTTGTACCGACAATGCAACTGTATCACTCCTACTGTGGTTTAGCGCCGTTGATGGAGCGACACTGCTTAATGCTCTCTAGTCACGGCGACAGGTCTCTTGGCTATCGCTCACGTTTTTTTATCGAATCTGTGTGGCGTTTTTTGCAAACGTGGGGAAATTACTGGATCGCCCATAAGGCGATGTCAGCACAGTTAGTGCAGTTTGATTCCTTAACTGATAAACGACTAATGATCTCAAATTTAACGGTTGCTGAGTCCAATGTACTTAATATGTTGGCACAAGGTCTTGACGGTAGTGAGGTTGCGCGTCGACGCAATGTGAGTAAGGAGACGGTTCGTAGCCAGATTAAGCACATACTTCACAAGACCGGCTGCCGCCATCAAAACGAGCTACTTGCACGTTATTTTCAGTCAGGACTTCAAAGCTCTACAGAATTTATATCACTCTCTCCTCAGTCAACTGAATTGATTTAGATCAAAACTCAATAAGGTACTTGGCTACCATCCCCCAAATGGGTGATGAGGTCTAAGGAGCGTCTTTCTACGCTAGTGATGACAGTATTTAAGCACTGCTTGCTAGGGAGGCTCCATGAAAGTCAACAAAATTGCCGTTGCGCTTGGATTGACCAGTGCAATAGTTATCGCAGGATGTGATAGCGGCTCAAGTAGCTCATCCAGCTCAACACCCTCATCTACGACTTATTCAGTAAAAGCCATTGATGGCTATTTACGCAACGCTAAAGTTTGGCTCGATATCAATCGAGATTTTCTCCATGACGAAGGCACTGAACCGAGTGCAATTACTGGTGAAGGAGGGGTGGCTGAACTCGATGTTTCGGATATTCCCAATTACCAAGACTATCAGTTGGTGGTTCAAGTGATCGCAGGAGAGACTATTGATGAAGACACCATAAACGTGCAAAACCCGGCAGGTGATGTGATGGAGTCTGGAAAGGTGATGTCTGCACCTGCTGGTGAGTCTAACGTTACCCCACTTTCTTCTGACGTTAATAGCATAATGCTTCAGCATCCCGGGGCTCTGGAAAACCCTGAACAGCAAGAACAGCTCAAACAACGAGTGAAAATGGAAGTGGCAGCTTTTTGGGGTGTCGACCCTGAATCCATATTCGGCGATTACCTCGAAGAGGGCAAGGAAGACATGCGGGCAGCATTCATCGCGCAAAGTATTGTTAAGTCAGGGCAGGTGTTGCCCGAAAGCCCTGAAGAAATGTCTCAGCTTGCTCTAGAGATCCAGCAGGCGGGCGAAAGTGCAAATGAAGATGTACCAGCACGTAAGTTAGCAGAAGCGGTGAATGAGAAGATCAAACGAGTGGTCGAAACCACAGACGAAGATGATTTAGCTAATACGCCTGCTCCTGTACTGCCACCAGAGGAAGGGACGACGCCGCCTGACGATGACGCCGATGGCGTACCTAATGC
>NZ_JATABG010000275.1:0-4944 GCF_036533755.1 Vibrio sp. M260118
GAATCAAAATATGAATACACAGATTAAACAACGTACAGGCTTCGGATACTTCTTTCACGGATTGGAACTTGCGCGTACGCCTGGCATTCGCCAGTTTGTCATTTTGCCACTACTCGCCAACGTTATTCTTGTTGGTGGCGCTCTGTTCTACTTATTTTCCAACTTAGACCACTGGATTAGCCAATGGATGGGACAACTGCCAGAGTTCTTATCTTGGCTAAGCTATCTTTTGTGGCCAATTCTAGTGATTACGATTCTTGCGACGTTCTCTTATTTCTTTAGCACGCTCGCGAACTTCATCGCAGCCCCGTTCAACGGCTTACTTGCAGAGAAGGTTGAAAAGTATCTAACCAATCAAAAAGTTAACGATGATGGCGTGATGGCTGTAATTAAAGATACGCCAAGAATACTCGCACGTGAGTGGCGTAAACTTGTTTATGTACTGCCAAAAGCTATCGGTCTATTTTTATTGCTACTGATACCAGCACTAGGCCAAACGGTTGGGTCATTATTATGGTTTATCTTTACCGCTTGGATTTTAGCCATCCAGTACTGTGACTACCCATTCGATAACCACAAAGTGCCGTTCAACGACATGCGTAACAATTTGAAACAAAAACAGGGCAAAGCCTATAGTTTCGGCGCATTAGTGTCTGTCTTTACAACGATTCCAATCTTGAACTTGTTTGTTATGCCTATTGCCGTGTGCGGCGCAACCTCTATGTGGGTAGCGGAGTTTAAGGAATAAGCGAGAAGCGAGAAGCGAGAAGCGAGAAGCGAGAAGCGAGAAGCGAGAAGCGAGAAAAGTTGGGAGGGTTGGCTCTTTGTGTCAACCTTCTTTTGTGGATACGGGATTTGGGAACGGGCTACGCCCTACGGATAGCTAAGTAACTCTGATTTCTAGTTCAGTGTTCCATAGGGCGAAGCCCGTTCTTGATTCTCGAGCGAAGCGTTCCCGCATCCCGAAGGACGAAGTCCGTTCCTATTTCCACCCTTTCATATCATATAACTATTTAATCCTTTTCTCGTTTTTTAACCTGGCCTAATCTGTATTCTACAAACCAATCCACTACGAATATGTCTATTTGGAGTAGAGACTCGAAATAGACTTGAAACAGAGATGAAGGATCACACCATGAGCAAAATCTACGAAGACAACTCTCAGACTATTGGTAACACACCCCTTGTACGCCTAAATAAAGTAAGTAACGGTAAAGTGCTAGCGAAAGTAGAAGCACGTAACCCAAGCTTCAGTGTTAAATGTCGTATCGGTGCCAACATGATTTGGGAAGCAGAAAAAGCTGGCACGCTAAAGCCAGGCGTAGAGCTTGTTGAACCAACTAGTGGTAACACTGGTGTGGCGCTAGCTTTCGTTGCAGCAGCACGCGGTTACAAACTAACGCTAACTATGCCTGAATCAATGAGTCTAGAGCGTCGTAAACTTCTTAAAGCACTTGGCGCAAATCTAGAGCTAACTGAAGCAGCGAAAGGCATGAAAGGTGCAATTGCAAAAGCGGAAGAAATTGTTGCAGGCAACCCTGATAAGTACCTGCTGCTACAACAGTTCAACAACCCAGCTAACCCACAGATCCATGAAAAAACAACAGGTCCAGAGATCTGGGATGCAACTGATGGCGAAGTTGACGTATTCGTTGCGGGTGTTGGTACTGGCGGTACGATTACAGGTACAAGTCGCTACATTAAAGGCGAGAAAGGTAAAAACATTGTTTCTGTCGCGGTCGAGCCAGCAGAATCACCAGTAATCGCTCAAGCACTTGCTGGTGACGAAATTCAACCAGCGCCACACAAAATCCAAGGTATTGGTGCAGGTTTCATCCCTGGTAACCTAGATTTAGAGCTTATTGACCGAGTAGAGTCAGTGACTTCTGACGAAGCTATTGCTATGGCTCGTCGCCTAATGGAAGAGGAAGGTATTCTCGCAGGTATTTCATCTGGCGCGGCAGTTGTAGCAGCAAACAGACTAGCAGAACTACCTGAATTCGCAGGGAAAACAATTGTTACCGTTTTACCAAGCTCAGGTGAGCGTTACCTAAGCACAGCTCTGTTTGCAGGTATCTTTACTGAAAAAGAGAACCAGCAGTAATACGTAGCGAAATCAATTTTTCGTCTAAAAAAGCCCCATTCAGGGGCTTTTTTGTTGATCCCTGCCTCACCTTTGGTAATATCAGGGCTGTTTTATTTCTAGCATCAAAATAAAAAGCTAGATGAGAATTTTAGGCAATGGTGAATAGCAGCATAGACTGGTGGCCCGTTGTTAAATTCACAGCCAGTATCAGTTCTGACACGAAATGGACACTCTGCACCTAGCAGAATGAACCAATTGCGGTTAAGCTAAAACTGGTTAAGAAACTATCATAAAATAAATCAATTGGGGTATATAACATGTACGAGAAGCAAGTAGAAATCACTGCAGAAAACGGCCTTCACACTCGTCCAGCTGCACAGTTCGTTAAAGAAGCTAAATCATTCGACGCGGACATCACTGTGACTTCTAACGGTAAAAGCGCTAGTGCGAAGAGCCTATTCAAACTACAAACTCTTGGCCTAGTTAAAGGTACAGTAGTTTCTATCTCAGCTGAGGGCCCACAAGCTCAACAAGCTGTTGACCACCTAGTGGCTCTAATGGACAAGCTACACTAATCAGGTCTCCTATTTTAAAGCCATTTTGTGCAAGCAAAATGGCTTTGTTGGAAATAGGACCAAATATAAGCTACAACTATTCGTTAGCGCACTCATTATTCTCCCGTTTTAAAGTTGACCAATTTAAGGTAAGGCTATGATTTCAGGCATCCTAGCATCTCCTGGTATTGCTATCGGTAAAGCACTACTACTTCAAGAAGATGAAATCGTTCTAAACACTAACCCTATCACTGAAGACCAAGTTGAAGCAGAAGTTGCTCGTTTCTTTGAAGCACGCAACAAGTCAGCCGCTCAGCTAGAAGTTGTTAAGCAAAAAGCGCTTGAGACTTTCGGTGAAGAGAAAGAAGCGATCTTTGAAGGTCACATCATGCTTCTTGAAGATGAAGAGCTAGAGGAAGAAATCCTAGCACTAATCAAGAAAGAAAAGATGCACGCTGATAACGCAATCCACACAGTTATCGAAGAGCAAGCATCTGCTCTAGAATCTCTAGACGACGAATACCTAAAAGAGCGTGCAACAGATATCCGTGATATCGGTACACGCTTTGTTAAAAATGCACTAGGCATCAACATTGTTTCTCTAAGCGACATTGATGAAGAAGTTATCCTAGTTGCTTACGACCTAACCCCTTCAGAAACTGCACAAATCAACCTAGACTATGTGCTTGGTTTTGCATGTGATATCGGCGGTCGTACTTCTCACACTTCTATCATGGCTCGTTCTCTTGAGCTTCCTGCAATCGTTGGTACGAACGACATCACTAAGAAAGTTAAGAATGGCGACATGCTGATTCTTGATGCGATGAACAACAAACTCGTTATCAACCCATCAGACGCAGAGCTTAAAGAAGCACAAGCTGTAAAAGCGGCTTTCATTGCTGAAAAAGAAGAGCTAGCTAAGCTAAAAGATCTTCATGCTGAAACGACTGACGGTCACCGCGTAGAAGTTTGCGGCAACATCGGTACAGTAAAAGACTGTGACGGCATCCTGCGTAACGGCGGTGAAGGCGTTGGTCTGTACCGTACTGAGTTCCTATTTATGGACCGTGATGCGCTACCTACTGAAGAAGAGCAGTACCAAGCGTACAAAGAAGTTGCAGAAGCAATGAACGGCGAATCTGTAATTATTCGTACCATGGACATCGGTGGTGACAAAGATCTTCCTTACATGGATCTACCACAAGAGATGAACCCATTCCTAGGCTGGCGTGCAGTACGTATCAGCTTAGACCGTCGTGAAATTCTTCGTGACCAGCTTCGCGGCATCCTACGTGCATCTGCACACGGTAAGCTTCGCATCATGTTCCCAATGATCATTTCTGTTGAAGAGATCCGTGAACTGAAGAAAGCTATCGAAGAGTACAAAGCGGAACTTCGTGCTGAAGGTCTAGCATTTGACGAAGAGATCGAAATCGGTGTTATGGTTGAAACTCCGGCAGCAGCAGCAATCGCTCACCATCTTGCAAAAGAAGTCGCGTTCTTCTCTATCGGTACTAACGACCTAACTCAGTACACACTAGCTGTAGACCGTGGTAACGAGATGATCTCTCATCTATACAACCCACTATCACCAGCGGTACTAACTGTAATCAAGCAAGTTATTGATGCTTCACACGCTGAAGGCAAATGGACTGGTATGTGTGGTGAACTAGCGGGCGATGAGCGCGCGACACTACTTCTACTAGGCATGGGTCTAGATGAGTTCTCAATGAGTGGTATCTCTATTCCTAAAGTTAAGAAAGTTATCCGTAACTCTAACTTTGCGGAAGTAAAAGCGATGGCAGAAGAAGCGCTTTCTCTACCAACTGCAGCAGAAATTGAAGCAGTTGTAGAAAAATTTATCGCAGAGAAAACTCAATAATCGGCTAATTCCAATGAGATAGGCGCTAAAAGTAGTCGTCTATCTTCTGAGATTGGTATACTATAATTCGACAGAATTAAACGAAAACGTTAGGAGCATGACACAATGGGTCTGTTTGATAAACTTAAGAAGCTTGTATCTGATGATAGCGCTGACGCTGGTGCAATCGAAATCATCGCACCTCTTTCAGGTGAAATTGTAAACATCGAAGACGTGCCAGATGTCGTGTTCGCTGAGAAAATCGTTGGTGACGGTATCGCTATCAAGCCAGCTGGCGACAAAATGGTAGCTCCTGTAAACGGTACTATCGGTAAGATCTTCGAAACAAACCACGCATTCTCTATCGAGTCTGACGACGGTGTTGAGCTTTTTGTTCACTTCGGTATCGATACTGTAGAACTTAAAGGCGAAGGCTTCACTCG
>NZ_JATABG010000276.1:0-4938 GCF_036533755.1 Vibrio sp. M260118
GAACCAGTGATTTGAAATCGCGTTGAGAGCTGCACCTTTACCAGGAACACCTTTTAATCCACCTTCAGCGTGCCAAATACAGTCAAATGCTGAGATACGGTCACTGATAACCATGATTGCTAGTGGAGCATCTGGCGCTACATCGTAACCTTTTTCTTGGATAAGACGCTTGCTGTCTTCTTCAGTTAGCCAGTAAACGGAGCGAACTTTACCGCTATGAACGGCTTTATCGGTACGGATTGGAAGATCATCGTTAACAGCGAGAACTTGATCAGCGAGACTCATATTGACATTCCTATACTTTAGCAACGTGGGAAATTATCGGCGGAGATAACTTAATTGCCCCGCATAATACCAGAACTATTTTGTGCTGCCAGAGAAAAAGCAAACGTTTGCTATATTTCTTCTCTGATTGATGAAAAGAACATCTATGGCTAGGGAAATGAAAAAGCCCCACCTATAGGGCGGGGCAAAAAGACAGTGAACTTGTTGAGCTTGTTAGTGATACTGGTTAACTCTGCCCTCAACGAAAAAGACTTCACACTGGAACTGGGTAGCATGGCTGCGCAAAAGACTTTGCTCGACCATAGGAATGTTGTTTGATGCAACTACCGCACTGGCATTGCCTGATTCGATCGCCTTTTTTACGATTTCGAATTCAGACTGCGTTTGTGATGGTTTCATCTGAATGATTTTTTTACAGCTAACATCAAAGGCCGCAAACTGAGAGTAATCAGGGCGAGGGCATTGTGCAGTAAATAAGATCCATTGCTTTTGACTTGAAAGGCCAGCTAGGCGACATAACGTATCGTTGTCGATGTTCATTGGTGCAGTAGGTTGTGCAAGAACATTGTATTTTGAAAACGAGTGAGTTTGAGTATGTGCCTGAATCATGGTTACTGTTCCTTTGTACATGCTGTATAGTTATACAGTAGTTTTATTCGGTGCAGATGGCAAGCTTTTTTGTGCGGAATTTAAGCAGGAAATGAGTGGTTAGGAGAGTGTGTTAGAATTAAGTTATTGTATTTTATGGATTAAGTTGGCTTTGCTAAGTGTTTGTACATACAAAGCCTAAAACTAAAAATGTGATTCGAATCACTAAGGTTTATACAGCGTTATACAGTGGTTAGGAAAAGCACTGTATAGGAGTTGGCTTCAGTCGAGTTGTTTCTCAGAGTAGATAAGTCGTAGCTAAGTTTGTGCAAATCTGACAATATCGCGAGATAATCAAATAATAATTAGAGTTTAAAATTGAACGCTGAAACTAAAGCTGCCTGGGTCCTCTTTATGACCACTGCTCTGGCGGGGTTAGGGTGGATTTTCTCAAAAGAAGCGATACAAGGGCTCCCTCCGTTTGGTTTTGTTGGGTTACGTTTTCTCGTGGCTTCGATTTGCTTGCTTCCCCTTTGTCATAAACGATTTAGAGAGCTAACTAAACAGCTGCTGCTTCAAGCTATCGGTGGCGGTTGTATTCTTGCTTTGGCGCTTTTGACGTGGGTTTATGCCATATCAATCAGTGAAACATTGGGAGAGGGCGCGTTTATCGTTAGCTTGTCGATGATCATTGTGCCAATCATCGCGTGGGTATTGTACAAAGAGCGCCCGAAACGGGCCTTTTGGATTTCTATGCCAATAGCTGTGATGGGCCTTGCAATGCTCTCATTAGCGGATGGTTGGAAAGGTTCATTAGGTCAATTTTGGTTTTTGGCTAACGCTTGTCTGCTCGCACTGCACTTTAACGTCAATAGTAAGCTAGCGCAAAAAGTGCCTGTACTACTGCTCACTTGTATCCAATTGTTTGTCACAGGCGTTCTCGCTGCTATCGCCTCTTTATTATTCGAAACTTTCCCTGAGAGTGTAGAGACCTCCATCTGGGGTTGGTTTGCTCTCAGTGCACTGTTAGCGACGAGCTTGAGGTATGTAATGCAGACCTTAGGTCAAAAGGGGTGTAATCCAGCCAATGCGGCGCTGATTATGTTATTAGAACCTATCTGGACGGTCGTTCTAAGCGTGGCTTGGTATGGTGAGCAGTTATCTCGCAATAAGCTCATTGGCTGTGCTCTAATCTTGCTTGCTTTGATTTTCTACCGTACAGACGGACGTTTGCTCAAAGTAAGAAACTAAAAATTTGCTTGCTCCTAGATAATAATTCTGTATTTTGTGCTGCCGATGAAACTAAATTGGAATTGCTTGGGTGTGTGTTAGTACAATCCAAAGTAACAGCAAAAGATTACAGGGATAGATAAATGAAGATTGGTGTTATTGGAGCAGGCTCTGTCGGTGTTGGGGTATGTAATTACCTTTTAACTCTTGGCAGCATCAGTGAGCTTGTTCTGCTCGACAAGGACCTCGAAAGAGCTGAGGGTGAGGTGTTTGACTTTAGGCATACCTCGGCGCTTACTTTCTCTAAAAATACCCACTTAGTACCGACGGATGACTATCTAACGCTTATTGGCGCAGATATAGTTGTGATCACTGCTGGAGCGCAAATTAAGCAGGGCCAAACTCGTATTGACCTGGCCGAAATCAATAGCCGCATTGGGGTCGATATCGCCAAGCAGGTAGAGCGCGTTGCACCCAATGCGACTCTTATTATCGTTAGTAACCCTTGTGATGTGGTAGCGCACTTTATTGCGACCAATACTGGCTTCCCACGCTCAAAAGTGATCAGCAGTGGTTGTGTGATTGATACGGCTCGTTTGATGAGTATTGTTGCCAACCGCGTCAATCTCGATCCTAAAAATGTGTTTGGCTACGTACTGGGTGAGCACGGCAGCCACTGCTTTACACCTAAGAGCTTAATCTCCATTGCTGGGCAGCCTGCAGATTTCTATTGTGACTCTCACCACATCGAACGAATCTGTGCTGATGAATTACTCGAGTCGGTTAAGCAAGCGGGTTACGAGATCTTCAAGCGTAAGCAAAATACCACGCATGGTATCTCGGCCAGTGTATTCCGTATTATCCAAGCGATTATGATTGATGAGCGTTCGGTTCTTCCTGTCGCGACGTTGTTAAATGGTGAGCATGGGTTAAACAACGTTGTGCTAAGTTTGCCTACCGTTGTGGGTAAAAATGGTGCTGAGTCGATTCTCCAGCATCCTTTTACTGAAGAAGAGAGTGGGACCTTAGCTGAGATAGCGACTGAAGTGAACAAGGTCGTTCAGCAGGTTGCAGACAATACAGGGCTGAAAATAGCCAAAGACTAAGCCTTCACTTTTGAATTGAAACCGCATATACGGGTGGCCTTAAGGTCGCCCGTTTTTGAATGTTTAGTGATAAGGACGAGCAGAAGTGATGCTCTCGCAGTTCACATATTAGAGTGAATACTCTGTCAAATAAGTACAAGCTTGATAAATTAAAATGTAAATAATTTGTTAATTTCAGTGTGCTCTATGAAAATTCATGTGCTTGAAGGCTATATACAGAACATCTACTTGGCAGAATACACAGACAAACTCATGCTACTCGATGGAGCTTCACGAGCGGATATCTCCTCGATTAGGCACTTTATTACCCATGAACTGCAACGTCCTTTCAACGACTTGTCTGCGGTGGTAGTGACGCACATGCATCCCGATCATGCCGGGGCTGCACATAAGCTTCGCAAACTGACGGGATGTAAAATCATCTCCGCTAATAAAGATACCCACTGGTACTCGGGCGTTGATGGGTTTTTAATGCATTTAACTGACTTACTGTTAGCTCGCTGGGTTGCGAATCGCAAGCGCAAGCCGAAGAGAAATCTATGGTATTCGAGAAAGCTTCGCCCTGACGTAATGTTGAATGATGGCGATGTTATCCCGGAGTTTGAAGACTGGGCGGTGCTAGAAACCCCGGGTCATACTGATCGTGACTTATCGCTGCATAACATAGAGCGTGACATCTTGTATGTCGCTGATCTAATGGTTGAAGTGAAGCAGCAGCTTATTTCGCCGTTTCCTATCTTTCACCCCAATAAATACAAGGCATCGCTAAAACGGGTATATAACTTAAACCCTAAAGTGCTGCTTCTTGCTCATGGTGGACAAGTTGAACTTAACGAGCAAGTCTATCAACACTTGGTTGATACGGCGCCGCGAACGCCCTCTACGCATTGGCGGGTAACTAAAATTAAATTCAAAACTATTCTGGCTGAGATTTGGCGGCTAGGAATTGCAATTTTGCTCAATCGCGGTAGTATGCCTAAGTGAAAATGAGAGTGGTTCTCAACCATATACTACATCAGTGACTAATAACCGTTATGAATTTAATCAAAATTAGCTTGGCGCTTATCCTTGCTACGTCGGCACCCTGGGTTACGGCGAATAGCCTTGATTCGGCTCAATCCATTCAAAGCAAAACTAATGCAGCGTCTGCCTCGAGCCAAAAACGTATCGATGCAAGTGCGGAAAAGACTTTGAGTTTGAAAGCTGAAATTGAGCAGCTTGAAGAGGAAGTGAAAAATCTCAAAGTCTATCGCGATCACTTGACTGCCTTAGTTACTAGCCAGGGGCAGGAGGCCGCTAGTTTAGATAGCCAGATAGAAGAGATTAAAGCTACACGTCAGGGTATTGTGCCCTTGATGTACAAGATGGTCGACGGTTTAAAACAAATTGTCGCCGATGATGTGCCAATCAAACTAGAGCAGCGCCAAACACGCATCGCTAAGCTTGAGTCGATGATGACTAGAGCGGACGTTAGTGATGCAGAGAAGTATCGTCGTATTTTAGAGGCTTACCAAATTGAACTTGATTACGGCACTAAGCTAGGTCTGTATCAAGGTCAGATCAATGCCAATGGCTCAAGCAGAGAAGCGGATGTACTTTACCTAGGGCGAATTTCGTTGGTTGCCCGTAGCTTAAATGGACAAAGGTTCTGGTCTTGGGATCAAAAATCAAATCAATGGTTAGACGTTGACTCTGCGCTTAAGTCAGAGCTAGACACCGCGTTTAATAT
>NZ_JATABG010000277.1:0-4934 GCF_036533755.1 Vibrio sp. M260118
TAATTATAAAAATTCAACCCCGGCAATTATATTGGCCGAACGCTCTCTTTATCGAGTTCAGCAGCAAAGCGCTTTTCGATGAATTGAACGTTTGGATCCTCTTCTAAGCTAGTGAACGCTTGCTGTAAGCGTTGCTGATAAAGCTTGTCACGCAACTCAAGTGGTGTCTCACCTAAATCACCGATCTCGACACTTAACTGACACTCTTGAGCAAGTACACGGTTAAGCTCTCCAAGCAGTTCACTTTGCGCTTTATCGGTATTTAAATGTGCTTGTGATGCTCTTAACGTCAACAAGATAGTCGCACCATCTTTTTCATAATGTGAGTTTAGCGCAAGCTGCTCGGTTAACTTAGCGGTGGTCAGTTTGCTAATCAGGCTGGCCCACTCGCTTTGCTCTATACTTTCACCAACAAGCTTGTGCACCATTTCCGGTGTTTTCTCATGCTCCAAGGCTTTTTTTAATAACGTTGGAGTCAACTCAAGCGTTGGTGTTTTATTCTGAGGTAAGCTTGGCTTCCATTGGTAAGGCTCATCCTTAGCAGGCTCAGGTGTAGCACTAATATTTGCGTGCTGCAATGGCGACAGCTGCCCTGCACTGCCGTGTTTTTTCGCTACACGGTCAAGCACAGACTCTGGTTTAGCAGATGTCGCATTAGCCTTTTTTGCTGGATTACCTTGAGCTGGGTTTAACCCTTTTCTCTGCGAACGTAGCTGATGACGCAAACCACTTAATGGTGAGTTTGGTCGCTCGTTAGACATAGTTGGTGTAGAAGCTGGAGCCTGTTGAACAGGTGGAGTCATCTCTGGTTGAGTTGAAATTCGTTGTTCACTAGGCGGAACATAAGGCTCTGCTGGCTCATCATACTGACGTGAGTCGTAACCGTAATCATCTACTGCAGGCGCATTATTTGGGCCTGTACTTGGTGCTATCTTAGGCTCTGGAGTTGCTTGCACTGCCGGCTTCTGCTGCGATTGAGATTGCGGCGCTGGCGCTCTCAACTCTGGGTTGATCACTGGTACCTGATTAGCGGGTTTTGGCGCTGCGGAAGTCTGATCATCAACTTGGATAGAGATAACATTTGCTTGTGACTTAGCCGCTGGTTTAAATGCCATCATACGCAAGATGATCATCTCCAAGCCACTTCTCTCAGACGGCGCAAGTGGCAGGTCTTGGCGACCTTTTAGCGCAATCTGATAATAGAGCTGCACATCTTGTGGCGTCATTGCGCGAGAAAGAAGCTCTATTTTTTCAGAGTCGGGTTGGCTTTGATCGAGTGTCGCTGGCAACGCTTGGTACATAGCCAGTCTATGCAGTTGAGCGGCTAACTGTTGTAGTAGCCCATCCCACTCAACACCATTTTGCGCCAGAGCATTCACACAATCCATCGCCATTTTCAGCTGTTTTGAACTGATCGCTTCTAACAGATGCAGCGCTTGGTCTGTATCAAGCGTGCCTAACATGTGCGCAACGCTGTCAGTCAGCACTTGCCCATTGCCAAGCGCAATAGCTTGATCGGTTAGGCTTAACGCATCACGCATACTACCGTCAGCAGCATGGGCAATCATGCCCAACGCTCGTGGTTCTGTAGTCACGCTTTCCGCACCAAGAATATGATCTAGCTGCTGATGAATATCATCAACACTGATCGGTTTCAGATGGAACTGTAAACAGCGCGACAGTATGGTGACAGGTAACTTTTGTGGGTCTGTTGTTGCCAGTAAGAACTTCACATACTCTGGTGGCTCTTCCAACGTCTTTAGTAACGCGTTAAAGCTATGGCGAGAGAGCATATGAACTTCATCGATAAGGTAAACTTTAAAGCGGCCACGTGCAGGCTTGTACTGCACGTTATCTAATAGTTCACGAGTATCTTCAACTTTAGTACGCGAAGCTGCATCTATCTCTAATAAGTCAACAAATCGGCCTTCATCGATCTCTTTACAGGTATCACAAACCCCACACGGTGTTGAGGTAATCCCGGTTTCACAGTTGAGGCCTTTCGCAAACAACCGACCGATGGTGGTTTTACCCACGCCACGAGTGCCGCTAAACAGATAGGCATGATGAAGACGATTTTGCGCTAACGCATTTTCCAGCGCGGTGAGAACGTGAGCCTGACCAACCACTTCATTAAACTTGGTTGGTCGCCACTTTCGCGCTAAGGCAAGATAACTCATGAAACTATACCCATTAAAAACCTACCCGATTAGTGGCCTTCGAACTCACAGATGCTGTATACGTTAAGACCTAAACCTTCAAGACGCTTATCACCGCCAATTTCAGGAAGGTTAATAACAAAAGCTGCGTGCTCTACCACACCACCAAGTTGGCGAATAAGTTTAGTTGTCGCTTCGATTGTACCGCCCGTTGCAAGTAAATCATCAACAACCAATACTTTGTCACCCTCACTGATCGCATCAGTGTGGATCTCAAGTGTGTCAGTACCATACTCAAGTTCGTATGATTGAGAGACTGTTGCACGTGGCAACTTACCCGGTTTGCGTACTGGAACAAATCCTAGGCCAAGCTCTAGCGCGAGTGGCGCACCAAAAAGGAAACCGCGTGCTTCAGTACCAACGATTTTGGTAAAGCCCATATCTTTGTACTTTTCAACCAGCAGTTGGATAGTTGCTTGGTACGCTTTTGCGTCTTCCATTAAGCTGGTTACATCGCGGAACAAGATACCCGCTTTTGGGTAATCAGGGATACTTTTGATGCTAGATTTAATCAATGAGATTGTTTCAGTAGTCATAATTCTTTCTTTGATTGGCTCGATAGCGCGTCAACGAAAACACCGCCATCCATTAGCGTAATTTTTAGCACAATCTAACCTTTGGAAATGACGAACACTTTTACCACGGTTTGTTGTGCTCAAAAAACAAACGCCCACTTCAAAAGCGGGCACACTTCCTGACAATCTTAGTGATTTTCTTCTCTATCGGCAAGGTACTCAGTCACAGGCAAGCGAATAAACCAAGTGAGTAAAACCACCAACATGACGACAAGCGCAATCTTTAACCAGAAGTGTGGGACAACCCAAATAGAGAAAGTAAAACTGATGACAATGCACAGTGCACCGCGCTTCTTAACTTTCGCTGTCACCGCTCGATTTTGGTGCCAATTAGTTAAAATAGGCCCAAACGTTTTATGCTCATGCAACCAACGATGAAACTTAGGGCTACTGCGCATAAAGCAGGCGCTTGCTAACAGAATAAAGGGAGTAGTAGGAAGGAGTGGGAGGAATATCCCAAGAATGCCCAAAATAAGACTGAGCACACCAACAAAATTAAGAAACAGACGACGAATTATGATGGCGTGCTCCGTATGAAAATCAATACCCCGCGTATCCGTTTAACACGCGAATCCAAGTTAACGTTGCCGGTAACGTTGGGATCAGTAGAACGGCAATAAAGCCGAGAAAATAGAATACATTATACGGTTCTTGAAAATCTTTGTCTGCCATGGGCTTGCTTCTCTAAAGGTGAAATTGACTTTACCTGATGAATTTAACCAATTGTTAAAAACTTGGGTTATTTTTGTTTTATGGCGGACTATACCCTAAACATTGAAGGACAAACACCAACTAACATTAGGGTTATTTCTAGGATGAGAGTAGTGACAGCGGTGTTAAGTTTTGCTGCCACGATAGATGTCTAAGCTAAAACTACTTGAGCCCAAACGACTCAAGGTCAATTGACTGCCAGACTGAATTGGCAAATCCATAGTGATGAAGTTTTTGCCGCAGTTTTCACCAAGCTTCACTCCTGCGGATATATGCTGCGAGAAGTAACCATTTGACCACTGCGCGTCTAGCCCAGCAGGCAAAATAGATAGTGTGCCTTCTGATAGGTCGGCAATACCAAACAAAGCATTGACAGGGGTACTACACTCCGAACACTTGATTCCCTTTTCAAGCAATGTGGCAATATCTTTAAGATCGGCATTAAAACATTTCAAGTTGCGTAGGTAGTCATGGAATAGCGCTCGAACGAGCAAGGTTGTCGCAGCCCCATGCTTCTCTTCGCTCGCGGAATCGACAAGATAAAAAGCAAACTGGCCATTAATCAACCAAGCGTAGTCAAACACTAACGGCATCACATCTGTCGATTGAAGTAAGCGATAGTTGCACTTCCAGTCCCCTTGCGAGGTATCTTTTTCCGGTAACAGTGCGTGTAAAAGGTCTTTGGCTGCGCTTGGGTTTTCTTCTAAGTACTCTAAATGCCAATGCAGTTCTTGCTCTTCGGGCATATCACCACTATCAACGCGAAACCATTGACTAGCAAAATCACGTTGATCACTAAGATGGTTATCTGAGTCATCAAGCGTATTTTCAATCGCACAACCCAAATGCTCATGATTGCTAATAGGTTTTGCTAAGAAGTCTTTAATTCCATACCGGAGCGCTTTGGCAACGTCAGAGATTTCGTCAGTCGCAGAGACAACGATAAGAGGTAGTGATGGGTATTCGAGGCTGACTTCTTCGACAAACTCAATGCCATCTAAAATCGGCATTGCCAAATCGCACAGAATCAAATCCGGCTCTGTAGAGCGCAATTTTTGTAGGCCATCTAGTCCATCTTCAGCTTCGATCACTTTATACCCTTGGGACTCTAGGTATCCAAGTGTGATACGACGGAAGATTGGATCATCATCCACAAGCATAATCACTTTTTGTCCAGCAGCGACCGGCAACGCCGCACTGGTTCCAACTTCGACTGTTTTATGCATAACTCATTGCCTCACACAACTACAACCACAACTAATAATTATTATTCTTGTTCGTTTAAAACACTCTTTAAAAAGTAGCCGTGAACTAGCATTTATACAAATCTTCCACTTTTAAAGCGGGTCGAATACTATACCTATGGAATCGAAAATATCGCTAAACTTGTTGATGTGACTCAAACTTTGACATTTGATATGAAGATAAA
>NZ_JATABG010000278.1:0-4902 GCF_036533755.1 Vibrio sp. M260118
CCACAGTTTGGCCTCTCTGGCACTGTTTATCAGTCAGCATTGAATGAGAAATATGGCAAGGAGAGCCAAGTTTCCAAGGATGTTCACTCCCTTATTCTTTGAATAAATAGCATAAGAGGGAGGAACCGCAATGAGAGGAAAAAGTCGTGCTTGAAGCCTACCGTAAACACGTCGAAGAGCGTGCTGCTGAAGGAGTTGTTCCAAAACCACTAGACGCTGAGCAAGTTGCTGGCCTAGTTGAACTCCTCAAAACCCCACCTCAAGGTGAAGAAGCATTTATTCTTGACCTACTAGAGAATCGTATCCCACCAGGTGTTGATGAAGCTGCGTATGTAAAAGCAGGTTTCCTTACAGCTATTACTAAGGGTGAAGTGGAATCGCCGCTAGTGAGTCGTGAAAAAGCAGCACAGCTACTTGGTACAATGCAGGGCGGTTACAACATCGCTCCACTTGTTGATTTGCTAGATGATAACGCTCTAGCCCCTATCGCTGTTACAGCACTATCGCATACACTACTGATGTTTGATGCTTTCTACGACGTAGAAGAGAAAGCAAAAGCTGGCAATGAATATGCTAAGCAAGCTCTTCAGTCGTGGGCGGATGCTGAGTGGTTTACCTCGAAAGAGAAAGTCGCTGAAAAAATCACGGTTAAAGTATTTAAAGTGACTGGTGAAACTAACACCGATGACTTGTCTCCAGCACCTGATGCATGGTCTCGTCCTGACATTCCTGTTCACGCGAAAGCAATGCTTAAGATGGAGCGTGACGGCATCAACCCTGATGAAGCCGGTAGTGTTGGTCCGATCAAACAGATCGAAGAGCTACAAAAAGACGGTATTCCACTCGCCTATGTAGGTGACGTTGTAGGTACAGGTTCTTCACGTAAGTCTGCGACTAACTCAGTGCTTTGGTTTATGGGTGAAGACATTCCTTACGTACCAAACAAACGCACCGGTGGTATCTGTCTAGGTGGTAAGATCGCGCCTATTTTCTATAACACAATGGAAGATTCTGGTGCATTGCCAATCGAGCTCAACGTTCAAGACATGAACATGGGTGATGTGATTGATATCTACCCATATGAAGGCGTTGTACGTAAAGACGGTGCAGAAATTTCAAGCTTCGAGCTAAGCAAAGTACTGCTTGATGAAGTTCGAGCTGGTGGTCGTATCCCACTTATCATCGGTCGTGGCTTAACAAGTCGTGCACGTACTTCTTTAGGTCTAGGAGAGACTGACTTATTCGCAAAACCTGTTGACCCTTCAGCTTCTGATAAAGGCTACACGCTTGCACAGAAGATGGTTGGTAAAGCATGTGGCGTTGAAGGTGTTCGTGCAGGCCAATACTGTGAGCCTAAAATGACAACGGTAGGTTCTCAGGATACCACGGGTCCTATGACGCGTGATGAACTAAAAGATTTAGCGTGTCTTGGCTTCTCGGCAGATTTAGTGATGCAGTCATTCTGTCACACTTCTGCTTATCCAAAACCCGTTGATGTGAACACTCACCACACGCTACCTGACTTCATTATGAACCGTGGTGGTGTGTCACTGCGTCCTGGCGATGGTGTTATTCACTCATGGCTGAACCGTATGCTTCTTCCTGATACGGTAGGTACAGGTGGTGACTCTCATACTCGTTTCCCACTAGGTATTTCATTCCCTGCAGGTTCTGGCCTGGTTGCCTTTGCTGCAGCAACAGGTGTTATGCCACTTGACATGCCAGAATCAATTTTGGTTCGCTTTAAAGGTGAAATGCAACCAGGTATCACGCTACGTGACTTGGTGCATGCCATCCCTTACTACGCAATTCAGCAAGGCCTATTAACGGTCGAGAAAGCAGGTAAGATCAACGAATTCTCTGGTCGCGTGCTGGAAATTGAAGGTGTTGAGCACTTAACTGTTGAGCAAGCGTTTGAGCTTTCAGATGCATCAGCAGAGCGTTCAGCAGCAGGTTGTACGGTTAAGCTATCTCAAGAGTCTATCGAAGAGTACCTAAACTCGAACATCACCATGCTTAAGTGGATGATCTCGGAAGGTTACGGTGACCGCCGTACTATCGAGCGCCGTATCACAGCGATGCAAGAGTGGCTAGCGAACCCTGAGTTGATGGAAGCGGATACGGACGCAGAGTACGCGCACGTGATTGAAATTGACTTGGCAGAAATCGATCAGCCAATTCTATGTGCACCAAACGATCCAGATGACGCACGTCTGCTATCTGAAGTTCAAGGTACAAATATTGATGAAGTGTTCATCGGTTCATGTATGACGAACATTGGTCACTTCCGTGCTGCAGGTAAACTGTTAGAGCAATATGGTGGTCAGCTTGATACTCGTCTGTGGGTTGCTCCACCGACTAAGATGGACCGTGATCAGCTCACTGAAGAAGGCTATTACGGTATTTATGGTCGTGCAGGTGTTCGTATTGAAACTCCTGGCTGTTCACTATGTATGGGTAACCAGGCGCGCGTTGCTGATAAAGCGACAGTAATGTCTACCTCAACACGTAACTTCCCGAACCGTCTAGGTACTGGTGCAAACGTGTACCTCGCATCCGCTGAGCTGTCAGCAGTAGGTGCTATTCTAGGTAAGATTCCGACTAAGGAAGAGTACTTAGAATATGCTAAGCAGATCGATGCGACAGCCGCTGATACTTACCGTTACTTGAACTTCCATACTATGGAACAGTACACCAACAAGGCTGACAAGGTTATCTTTCAAGAACCCGCTTAGGTCTTGAAGGCTTATTAGCTATTATGCGAGCGCCCACCACTTGGTGGGCGCTTTTTTTGTGGGGGCGCGAACGGACTTCGTCCTATGGAGAGCGGGAGCTCTTCGCTTTTGGAAAACGAGAACGGTATTCGCACTTCGGGAGGTAGGACTACTGATTTATCAAAAGCGGTTTACAGCATCGGTTCTCCAAGGGGATAAAATCTTCTCTCAATCCCGCATCCCGCATCCCGCATCCCAAATCTCGACCCTCGATTCCTGACCCTGTATACTCCCCGGCCATTAAGTCAGAGTTAAACACATCCGCAAGAGGTGCCCTATGGAATTTGAGTTTATTAGAAACACATTGATGGGTGAATACTACGTAAAGTCCAGTATGGGGCATGAAATTGTTGCGCGTTGGCTACAAGAAGAAGTCGGCAAAGATTGGCAGAAAATCGAGCGAGTTGAGCAGTTAGTTCGCTGTGCTCGAGCGAATCCTCAACAAGAAAATCTTCTTGAAGGAACAGAAATTTCGCTAACAATTCAAGGTGATGAAGTGACGGTTCAGGAAAACGTTCTGGCTCATGGACAAGAAATGGAAGCCGATAGCGAGTTTGATTTCTATAACAGTGAAAGCCTTGCAAACTGTGGTATCGACGACTTTGAAGATCTTATTATGCAATGGAAAAGTTTCCTAACGACGAAATAATGCACTGCTATGGTGAGCTATTCTAAGCTTGCTTCAAGATTGTGAATAAGGCGCACCCATTTGGTGCGCCTTATTCGTTTGTAACACTCCAATTATGTGTTGTTATCAATTAAATCAATAGGTTAATAAGTTGGCACGTACCTTGGATTACCTATAAGCAAAAGGATGACAGCTTCAGAGAGGATGCGATGAAACTTATTAATGCGATTATCAAACCATTTAAATTAGATGATGTACGTGAGGCCCTAGCCGATGTTGGTATCGAAGGGATGACAGTATCAGAGGTCAAAGGTTTTGGCCGTCAGAAAGGTCACACTGAGCTATACCGTGGTGCTGAGTACCAAGTTGACTTCTTGCCGAAGGTAAAACTTGAAATAGCGACTCAGGCAGAAAACGTTGACCGAGTGATTGAGGCAGTTTCAAAAGCTGCGCACACTGGAAAGATCGGTGACGGCAAAATTTTCGTGTATGACCTTAGCCAAGCGGTACGTATCCGTACTGGCGAAATGGACACTGAAGCACTTTAAGAATTCAAAGGATTGGAGACAATAAAGATGGAATTAACAACTACAGTAACAGAATTACGTTACGCACTAGACACCTTTTTCTTTCTCATTTCGGGTGCGTTAGTTATGTGGATGGCGGCAGGTTTTGCCATGCTAGAAGCAGGTCTAGTTCGTTCTAAAAACACTACGGAAATATTAACTAAAAACTTCTGTCTGTACGCGATTGCTTGTACCACATTCTTAGTTGTGGGTTACAACATCATGTATGTAGATAACAGTGAAGGCGGTTGGCTACCATCATTGGGTGCGCTGATTGGTACCCAAGGTGAGGGGGCTGATCACTCGCTAGAGTCTGACTTCTTCTTCCAAGTTGTGTTTGTTGCAACAGCAATGTCTGTAGTATCTGGTGCCGTGGCAGAGCGTATGAAGCTTTGGTCTTTCTTAATATTTGCCGTAGTGCTAACAGCGTTCATCTACCCAGTAGAAGGTTACTGGACTTGGGGCGGTGGTTTCCTTTCAGAAGCTGGCTTCAGTGACTTCGCGGGTTCAGGTATCGTTCACATGGCAGGTGCAGCAGCAGCTCTAGCAGGTGTTCTACTACTAGGCGCTCGTAAAGGCAAATACGGTAAAAACGGTGAAATCTACCCAATTCCTGGTTCAAACATGCCTCTAGCGACATTAGGTACGTTCATTCTATGGTTCGGTTGGTTCGGCTTCAACGGTGGTTCTCAGCTAATGGTTTCTGACTTCGAGAACGCAACAGCAGTAGGTCAAATCTTCCTAAACACCAATGCAGCAGCAGCAGCTGGTGCAATCGCAGCGCTTCTTGTTTGTAAGACGACTTGGGGTAAAGCAGATTTAACTATGATTCTTAATGGTGCATTAGCTGGTCTTGTCGCTATCACTGCGGACCCTCTATCACCATCACCACTAGCGGCAGTAAGCGTAGGTGCGGTTTCAGGTGCACTAGTCG
>NZ_JATABG010000279.1:0-4895 GCF_036533755.1 Vibrio sp. M260118
GCAAGAAGAGATTAAAGAAGCCAAAGCGACGATCGAAAATCTTAGCGATGAGCTACAAATCTTGCTGCTACCAAAAGATCCGAACGATGACCGCAACTGTTTCTTAGAAATTCGCGCGGGTGCGGGTGGTGACGAAGCGGGTATTTTTGCTGGTGACCTATTCCGTATGTACAGCAAGTTTGCTGAGAAGAAAGGTTGGCGCGTTGAAGTCATGTCTTCAAACGAATCTGAGCACGGCGGCTACAAAGAGATGATCGCTAAAGTTTCGGGCGATGGTGCATACGGTGTACTTAAGTTTGAGTCAGGCGGTCACCGCGTACAACGTGTCCCTGCCACAGAATCTCAAGGTCGCGTTCACACCTCAGCATGTACAGTTGCTGTAATGGCAGAGATCCCAGAAGCGGAAATCCCAGAGATTAAAGCTGCTGATCTTAAGATCGATACCTTCCGTGCATCAGGCGCGGGTGGTCAGCACGTTAACACCACTGATTCTGCGATTCGTATTACCCACTTGCCAACCGGTACTGTGGTTGAGTGTCAGGATGAGCGTTCACAGCATAAGAACAAAGCCAAAGCGATGGCGGTTCTAGCAGCGCGTATTATCCAAGCTGAAGAAGCAAAACGTGCGGCAGAAGAGTCAGATACTCGTCGTAACCTACTCGGCTCTGGTGACCGTAGTGACCGTATCCGTACTTACAACTACCCGCAAGGCCGTGTATCCGATCACCGTATCAACCTAACCATCTACCGCCTAAATGAGGTGATGGAAGGTGACGTATCAAGTTTGGTTGATCCTGTTATCCAAGAACACCAAGCAGATCAGCTTGCCGCCTTAGCAGAGAACAACTAACCGAATGTCGGCTGACAACAGTGTTGAGAGCACACTAAAAAAGGCCGTACAGCAACTTCAAGAGAGTGGCAGTGATTCGCCCTCTCTTGATGCCGCGGTACTTCTTTGCCACACCTTAGATAAACCACGTTCCTTTCTTTTGACTTGGCCAGACAAGATTCTTGAGCCAGAGCAATTGAAGGATTTTGCTAGCGTGCTGCAACGCCGTATAACCGGTGAGCCTGTTGCCTACATTACCGGTGAACGTGAGTTTTGGTCACTGCCGTTAAAGGTGTCTCCAACGACCTTAATACCAAGACCAGACACTGAACGATTAGTCGAAGTTGCCCTTGATAAAGCTGTTTTGAATCAAGGTGATATTCTTGATTTGGGGACAGGAACTGGCGCCATTGCTCTAGCTCTCGCATCAGAACTGCCTCAGCGACAGGTTTGGGGCATTGATCTAAAAATTGATGCTCAGCAGCTTGCTGAATCTAACGCTCATTCGCTTAATCTAACCAATACGCGCTTTCTTGCCGGGAGCTGGTTTGAACCTGTTCCAGATGGCATAGAGTTTGCTCTAATTGTCTCTAACCCTCCATACATTGAGAAGGAAGACCCTCACCTGACTCAAGGAGATGTGCGCTTTGAACCACTGAGCGCGCTGGTGGCTGAAGAGAAGGGCTTAGCGGATATTAAACATATCGCAACTGAGGCTCGCTCTTATTTGAGTGACCAAGGCTGGCTAATGTTCGAACATGGATTTGAGCAAGGCTTTGCGGTGAGGGAATTATTACTCTCACTTGGCTATGACCAAGTGGAAACCTACAAGGACTATGGTGACAACGACCGAGTAACCATCGGCCAGTACCACCACTGAAGTAAGAGAGAAAATCAATGTACGAAGGTCTTAAACATTTTCACCTGCTGACAATTGCAGTAAGTGCAACGCTACTATCGGTTCGTTTTGCCATGATGATGGCGAACTCAAAACTGTTAGAGAAGAAGTTTTTTAAAGTATTTCCGCATATCAATGATACGTGTTTGTTGGTGTCGGGTATCGCATTGATCTTTATTACTGGTTTTATTCCATTTACACCATCGGCTCCTTGGCTGACTGAGAAGATCACTTGTGTATTGGCTTATATTGCACTTGGTTTCTTTGCATTGAAGCTAGGTAAGAACAAGTTACTTAGAACATTCTCATTTTTTGGTGCCCTAGGGTGGCTAGCGATGGCGGGTAAAGTGGCTGTCACTAAAACCCCAATGTTCTTCGGTTAATATTTTTGGTTAGTGAGGTTTTAACAACCAATGCTTGAGTTATTTGATGAAGACTTTGATGCAATGGAGCTAGTAGAAGGCGCATTAGCATTAAACAAAGCGATCAATCCTCAAACCCAAGTCCACTGGGCTGAAGCTGAGTTGAACCGATTGGTTCAAGAGGCTGAGCTGGCGCTTGTTCATGAAGTGAATGAAAAACAGCGCTTTGAATCTCTGCTGCGTCTGTTTTATCACCAGAGGGGTTATCAAGGGGACAGAGACAGCTATTTTCATTCGGAAAATGGCTTTGTCGATAAAGTTCTTGAAACCCGCAAGGGGATTCCGGTTAGCTTAGGTGCGATTCTGTTGTTTATTGCGAGAAAGCTGGGCTTCCCTTTAACCGGTGTCACTTTTCCGACTCAATTCTTGCTTAAACTAGAGTGGTACGGTGACAAGCCCCTCTATATCAATCCGTTTAACGGTGAGTATGTTTCTGAGCATACGCTAGGTGCTTGGCTGATTGGTCACAAAGGCCCACTAGCAAAGCTAGAGTCTAAGCATCTGTTAGAGACAGATAACCCAACGGTAATCGGTCGCTGGCTAGCTCTGCTCAAAAGTGCTCTTCTACGAGAAGAACGCTATACTTTGGCGTTAAAGTGTACCGATTTGGCGCTGACCTTCGTCCCAGATGACCCGTATGAAATTCGTGACCGTGGGTTTATCTATCAGCAGCTTGATTGTCATCAAGTTGCCTTGAGTGATTATCAGTATTTTATTGATCAGTGCCCTGACGACCCTGCGGCGGAGCTGCTTAAGAATCAAGTGAACGCCATGAGTGAGACTCAGGTGACCTTACATTAAGTCCACCTCTTTAGAGTTGGCATCACATCGAAATAGAGAGAAGAAAATGGAACAGAAAATTGTTCACGTTGGTGATATTCCAGTAGCGAACGACAAGCCATTCACGCTGTTTGCTGGTATGAACGTTTTAGAGTCTCGCGATCTAGCAATGCAGATCTGTGAGCACTACGTAAAAGTAACCGAAAAGCTTGGTATTCCTTACGTATTCAAAGCGTCGTTTGATAAAGCAAACCGCAGCTCTGTTCACTCTTACCGTGGCCCTGGTCTTGAGGAAGGTATGAAAATCTTCCAAGAGTTAAAAGACACCTTTGGCGTAAAGATCATTACTGATGTTCACACAGAAGAACAAGCTCAACCAGTGGCAGATGTGGTGGATGTTATCCAGCTTCCAGCATTCCTTGCTCGCCAGACGGACCTTGTCGAGGCGATGGCGAAAACGGGCGCAGTGATCAATGTTAAAAAACCTCAGTTCATGAGCCCAGGTCAAGTCGGCAATATCGTTGACAAGTTCAGTGAATGTGGCAACGAAAACATTATTCTATGTGAGCGTGGTTCATGCCATGGCTACGATAACCTAGTGGTTGATATGCTTGGCTTTGGTGTAATGAAGAAGGCATCTAACGGTAGCCCAATCATTTTTGACGTTACTCACTCACTACAAATGCGTGACCCATCAGGCGCTGCTTCAGGCGGTCGTCGTGAGCAAACTGTTGAACTGGCTAAAGCGGGTCTAGCAACAGGCATTGCCGGCCTGTTTATTGAGGCGCATCCAAATCCAGATCAAGCTCGTTGTGATGGCCCTTCAGCGTTGCCGCTAGATAAGTTGGAGCCGTTCCTCGCGCAAATGAAAGCGCTTGATGATCTTATCAAGGGTTTTGAACACATTGATATTAAATAATTAAACGTGTTTTGATTATTAAAGTCAGCTTAATAGCTGGCTTTTTTTTGCTCTGAATATAGCTGTGTTTGGCTATGAGTCTAAATATTAAATATCCAAGTACATTAATTGTTTTGTTATAACATAACTATTTAAGTTTGATTATTCTCCAAACTAACGATCATCTTTGACTTATTTAACTCCCACATTTCATGTTCAAAATAATAAAACTCTGAAACTATAGAAATGATATAACATAACATTTAGTGCCTGATTTTTCGGTGATTTTCTTCGGTGCTGTCTTTTTGTGTTGATAAGCTAAGCCAAGTCACATTAATCGACTAATATATATCTAACTAAGACAAACGTTTGCTTGTGATCTTATATTTACGCGAGTGTAATTCTTACGCTTTATTACATGTTTAATAGTTATTAAGAGTGATCTACTCATCATAAATATGAAATGCAAGTGTTACTTCTGCTGCCTTAATTTAAACTAGTTCAAGTTTTACTGCTCTCTGAGTATGTTATTTCCAAAATTCGTCTATTCGTCGAGAGTAGTAAAAAAGCAGTGGAATCCCCTAAAAGTTCAAAAGGTATGACAATGAAGCAAGGCCTAATCGTAAAAAGCGCAATTAGCGCAGCAATTTTGGCAACTCTCGCTGGTTGTGCGACGGCACCACAGCATGAGTGGGAAGCAGACAAAACATACAAACTAACTGTTCTTCACACTAACGACCACCATGGCCGTTTCTGGCAGAACAAATATGGCGAGTACGGTATGGCGGCTCGCAAGACTCTAATTGATGAGCTGCGCGCAGAAATTGCAGCGGAAGGTGGTAGCTCACTATTACTATCTGGTGGTGACATCAACACTGGTGTTCCAGAGTCTGATCTGCAAGATGCAGAACCTGATTTCAAGGGTATGAGCAAAATTGGTTACGATGCTATGGCATTAGGTAACCACGAATTTGATAACCCGCTTGAAGTTCTAATGAAGCAGAAAGATTGGGCAAACTTCCCAATGCTATCTGCCAACATCTACGATAAAGAGACTGGCGAGCGTAT
>NZ_JATABG010000280.1:0-4886 GCF_036533755.1 Vibrio sp. M260118
ACAACGCTCAGGTTGGCGAGACTTACGCCATGATCAAAGCACTGAACAAACTTACAGGGCTTGGTATGCCTGAAACTCAGTATATTGTATAAAAGTCGCTCAACTTTAGGAGGTTTGGTTTCTCGTCTGAATTACGCAACAAAGCCCTTTGAATATCAAGATTATAAATGCATATTTGAAAGAGACGAGCCGTTAGGGTTTTAAAAGGGGAAACTCGGAGAGTTTCCCCATCTTGAATAGACCCCAAACTAAACCAGTTAGCATTAGATATTTGACAAACATCATTTTTGTGATTGATTAAAATTAACAGTCATTACAAAGAGGATAATATGAGTATTAAAAATTGGTTTGTAAGAAGTGAAGCGATTAAAAATAAAGAGCAAGGCACATTAGTTTATGCTCATTATTTAATCGACGAATATCACCCCAACCATAAGAGCCGTACGAAAGTCCATATATTGCATAACAACCCTGTGCAAGTGGCACTCACCGCAATCGACCAAGCTTACCGAATAGACAAACGAAATGCACAACAGCGTAAAGGGGGGCGCCCTGTATCGTCTTATACGCAAAGTTTTGTCTTTGCCCTACCTGAGACTATCAAATTGACAAAAACGCAGTGGAGAGGCGTTTCTAAAGCGATTATTAACGATTTAGCGACACAATTAGATATACCCGCTAAAACGCTCTTGAATCATTGCTCGTTAGTGCTGCATCAGCAAACAAACCCACACCTAAATATTATTGTATCAAGGGGAATAGATGAGCGTTCTTATCAACAAGAATTAACACGCCCAAGCACGACTAATCTACTTAAGCGTACTTTTAACAAAGCTATGCTTGATTTGGGATATTCCTTTGAAGATTACCAACCCAAGAGCAAAGCGAATAAGAAGCTCAAACGCTGGCAAGAGCTGAACCACAAAGAAAAGACTATCAACAAAGCGAAAAAGCAGCTTGAAAAGCTAATTCAAGCCAGTCAGAGCAATGATACGAAAAACATCAACCGCCAGACCAACCGCTTAAACAAGACCATTGACCAGTTAAGCCCTAGTGATGTTCTTGAAGCCGATAAGCAACAAGCGTTAGATGAAATCCGTTCAGCGTTGGGGGAACTGAAAGAAACCAACCAAAAGCCAGTATTAACTGAAGAAAATCAAAATAAATTAAGGAGATATAGCAATGATTGAGCAATTTGAACTAATTGAAAAGAACACGAAACAGATCTTTAAAGAGATGCGCCAACAGCTGATTTTTGTGAACTCGATGGACAACCCATCAGTTAAAGCCTTGAACAAACTTGCCAAGCTCGAAGATCAACTTTCTACGGAGATTTGTAGATTGAGTAATGCATATTTTGAGTTGGCCAAGCTATATCACGATATGATCACCTCACCGAATCTAAAAGAAAGGCTCGAAGCTGTGAGACTCCAAGCCTATTTCACAACTAACATTTCATTTGGCCAATTAGATGTTAATCGTCCCAAAAAACCTTACCGAAACAGACCTGAATAGACTTTACTTTTTTGATCTTGCGATTTTTTTCTTTTTAAGCCCATCTAAATACCCCATTAACTTATGAACCTTTGTTGATGGGTTAGTTACACCAGATTTTAGAGCATTGTTGTAAATCCGTTCTGAGTGTGCTTTAGCCCCATCATAGGTTCCCTCATCTAAAGATTTTTTAAACAATCCTTTTTGAGTCTTTTTGTACTGAGGTAAATAAACTTTAAGATCATCAATAACCAAATCCCCGACACTCTTTGTTGGTGTTGCTGCGTAGGGTTGTGTAGTTGGGTTATAATGCAATAAAAACCAATATTCAAATGAGGGAATCGAAGGGATACTCTCAAATTTTACCTGTTTCTCCAAGCCAGCCTTTGCAAGATCAACATTGATTTGGTCTACTTTAGCCATAGCTTCGTCAAAAGAGCTGTGGTTATCTTTATCGAAAACACAAAAAACTCTATTGTAGATATCACCTGATTTCAAGGCTTTCTCGTGCAGACTATAAGCGTGATTTACTACATTTATTGGGCTAGAGCCACAGTCTCCATCAATTTCAACATTTGCGATGTCTAGCTCATAGAGGACCCGTACTTCTTCAAAATATATAGGCTCAGTTTTTTCACCTTCACAAACAATAAGTACTGTATCGTAAGGCTTCCTTTTGGCTCTTTTTCTCGCTTGTTCTTCGACCTTGCGTGCCTTTCTCTTTTTGAAAAGATCATCACTCCCCATCTGTATCTCCCAAAAGCTCAAGGTTACTAACTAAAGGAAGTGCACCATATCGTCCTGATAGATAGGCTTTTTCAAGGTTCTCAGCCCCTTTTCTTGGACTAAAGTCAGTTAAAGGAAATAGGCTCGACTCTCCAGATTGTTTTTCACAAAACCAAATCTGATCTCTTCTGAAGACATTTTGGTCTAAAACTGAAGTTTCGTGTGTGGTAAAAACGAGCTGAGCATTGTTTGGGTTGGTTTTCTTGTTGTTGAATAAATTAATTAAAAACTTCACCATTGTGGGGTGAAGACTATCGTGTAATTCATCAATAAATAAAACTCGCCCATTTTTCAAACTATCTAACCAAGGTCCAGCAAAAGAAAATAGTTTTCTAGTACCGTCAGACTCATCTTCAAGATCAAATAATACAGATTGACCTTCGTGACCTTTATGAATGGTTTTGATGTCGACAAACTCCTTCTCTTCTAAATCAGCCAAAAGCATATCCTTGACTTCTTTTGGCATATCCGAAGAAAAGAAACTTTCATCAATTTTCTTTTGCTCCAACGAAATGTCAGAAATATCTAGATCTGCAGATCTAAGGAATTTAAGAACTTCTAATTTGGATTCTTTCACTTCACACAACTCAGCAGTGAAACCTGGCCCCCAGCCACCAATTCCTGCAACTTTGAGGGTGTCCTTGAACCAATCAAAAATAGGTAATAGCTGATCGCTGTTGAGCATTACTGCTGTTGAAAGAAAAAGTGAATTGGATTTTGTCGCTTCTTTCCAAACCTGTTTCTTTCCTTGAAATAAATTGGAAAAATCCCAAGAGTATTCTCCTGTCTCGCTGTCAAAAGCTCTGATAAACCAACGTTGCGGTCTTCCTTTAGGGTATGCAAAGAGCCATTCATCTACAATCTGATCTTTTGTTAAAGAAAAACCATATTGGTATTTAACCCCCTGGCTGATAAATAAAACTTCAAACTCTGTAGGAGCACTTGAGGTTTCTTCTGATAAAAGAAACGGTTTTACGGGTAGCCTCTCTCCACGTTGCGACTCTTTTGCAGAACTTAAAACAATACGCTTCATCGTCCCGAGTCCAAGGATGAAGTTTGATTTACCCGCAGCATTGGCTCCGTAAACAGCAGCAGATCTTAATAAAGATGTATTCTTTTGATTTTCTAGAGTAAAAAAGTTCCCTCTAAGATCATCATTAGTAGATTTAATTAAGCTGAATTGCTGTCTTTCTCGAATGGATCTGAAGTTCTCCACGAACAACTCAATAAGCATTTTGATACCATTTTAATGTCGATTTTCATCAATTATATGCAAAAAATGACTTCAAAGTCCATTTTACACTTAGACAAATAAGATATTGTTGGTAGATAATAGAGGAGCATCACTGTGATAGTTGTACTAAACACAGCTAAACACGGTAAATGTGTGACTAAACAAGAAATGAAAAGTGGAACGGCAGAAACGAAAAAACCCACTGTAAACAGTGGGTTATCTCTTGAATGTGGCGGAGAGATAGGGATTTGAACCCTAGATACGCTATTAACGTATGCCGGTTTTCAAGACCGGTGCTTTCAACCACTCAGCCATCTCTCCGTTGCGTGGCGTATATTAGTGATTGGCTGATATATTGTAAAGCACTAAATCATGCTCAGCATGCTAAGTGCTTATAAACTATGCAGTTACTTTACTAGCATAACGGCTTACCTAAGCCCAAAATTCTCGAACCATCTGGTGTAAGTGCTCTACAGTCGACATTTCCAATAAAATAGTGTTTTATTAATATCTTATTGTTTTATAATGATAAACATCAGTTCATGCAACACGTGTACGCCCGAAAGTTATTGCATAATAGTGTGAACTAATTCAAAATTATGGCGTTTATTACGCTATACCGTTTTTATCTGAGGTTTATATGAAAGTCGCTGACTTGTTTAGACATCGTGGTGAATCATTATCAAAACAACATTCAGAGCTATTGCAATGGGTGAGCCCACTTGTGCGTGAGTACTGGGGAGAGTTCGTTGGTAAAACTCAACACCGTGATTTGTTTGCTCGTTTACGTGATTTTCATGGTCCTGCAGTCAACGACGATGTGGTCGCGCCGATTAAGAAGCCTGCACCCATTGAGCTTAAGCCTGAAGCTGAAAAGCTGTATGTTGAGCTACAAGCAAAACTAGGCGAAGTCATTCACACTGGTGAATGGTTAAATGTTTCTCAACAGCGTATCAATCAATTTGGTCATGTGACAGAAGACATGCAGTGGATTCATACCGATCCGGAACGTGCCGAAGCTGAATCTCCATTTAAAACAACCATTGCTCACGGATTTTTAACCCTTGCTCTACTGCCTAAGCTGACAGACAGTGTTGATCCATACAACAACCTGTTCCCGACAGCAAAGATGGTGGTTAACATTGGCCTCAACCAAGTCCGATTCCCGTACCCGGTTAAAGCAGGGAACAACGTTCGTGCAGTCAGCACTTTGTCTAAGGTGACGCCTATCCGCAAAGGCCTAGAGATTGAACGTGAAATTAAGGTCGAGATCGAAGGCGTTCGTCGCCCAGGTGCCGTGGTTACATCAGTGATTCAACTTCACTTCTAACTTTTAGATTTATAGTAAAAAAGGATACCAACTCGGTCTGTC
>NZ_JATABG010000281.1:0-4876 GCF_036533755.1 Vibrio sp. M260118
GAACTCACTGCGTGTTCAGTATCGCAATGTTATCAATGCTGGCTTCCCATATCTTATGATAAGCCCTGGCTTTATTCTTTTAGTGTTTGTTGTTGTATTTCCAATTATCTTTGGTTTTGCGATTGGTTTTACTAATTACAACCTTTACAACTCACCTCCAGCGAAACTGGTTGATTGGGTTGGTTTGAAGAACTTCTTTAATATTTTTCAAATTAACTTGTGGCGTAACACCTTTATTGATGTGTTGCAGTGGACTGTCGTATGGACATTAGTTGCGTCGACACTGCAATGCACAGTAGGAGTTCTGTTGGCAATTCTGGTAAACCAAAAAGACCTTAAATTAAAACCGCTGATCCGTACTATATTCATTCTCCCTTGGGCGGTGCCTGGCTTTGTTACCATCCTTATTTTTACTGGGATGTTTAATGACAGCTTTGGTGTTATTAACAATGTGATTCTCGATTTCTTTGGCATTGAGCCTAAAGCTTGGCTTACAGACCCATTCTGGACGAAAGTCGCGCTAATTATGATCCAAACCTGGTTAGGTTTCCCATTTGTATTCGCGATGACGACGGGAGTTCTACAGGCTATTCCAGACGATCTCTATGAAGCCGCGACGATGGACGGTGCAAGCAAATTTCAGCAGTTAAGAACCATCACTTTACCGCTGGTTCTGTATTCAATCGCCCCAATTTTGATTACTCAATACACGTTTAACTTTAATAATTTCAATATTATTTATCTGTTTAACAATGGTGGTCCAGCTGTCATTGGTAGTAACGCGGGCGGTACCGACATTTTGGTGTCATGGATTTATAAACTGACGATGTCTTCATCGCAATACGGTATTGCATCTGCCATCACATTATTACTGTCGATTTTCGTTGTGGGTATTGCGCTTTGGCAATTCCGTATGACTAAGTCATTCAAAGAAGAAGCGAGATAACAACATGAGTATTAAACGTAGTAATCGTATCCGATTGACATTGAGTTACGGTCTGATCTTGTTGGTATCAGTGATCATTATCTACCCTTTAGTGTGGACAGTTGGAGCGTCGTTCTATCCAGGCAATAGCATCATGGGTGAGTCAATTTTCCCAGATAACCCGACTCTGAGTCACTATGCAACCTTGTTTGCCAATGACAAAGTAGCTTACCTGACTTGGTTTTGGAATAGTTTGAAAATAAGTTTTTTGACCATGGTACTAACGCTAATTAGCGTCTCATGCACATCATATGCATTTTCTCGCTTTCGCTTTAAAGGAAGGAAAAATGGTCTAATGCTGTTCCTTCTGCTGCAGATGATTCCGCAATTTTCTGCTCTAATTGCGATATTTGTTCTAGCTCAGATGTTGGGGTTGATTAATAGCCATCTCGCACTGGTTTTGGTTTATGTTGGCGGTATGATTCCGATGAATACATATTTAATGAAAGGCTACTTGGATGCAATTCCGAAAGACCTGGATGAATCAGCAAAAATGGATGGTGCAAGTAATATTCGTATCTTTCTGGAAATAATATTACCTATTTCAAAACCAATTATAGCAGTAGTAGCCTTATTCTCTTTTACGGGACCACTAGGCGATTTTATTCTTGCAACAACTATTTTAAGAACGCCTGAAAATTATACGTTACCTATCGGTTTATATAACTTGGTCGTAGAAAAAATGGGTGCAAGTTATACCACATACGCAGCAGGTGCTGTGCTTATTTCAATACCTGTTGCGCTTCTTTATCTATCATTACAAAAATACTTTGTATCCGGCTTAACAGCAGGTAGTACAAAAGGCTAATACTAGAGAGAAAGATATGAATACAAAATTTAAGGTTGCACTTATTAGTGCGGCAGTGGCTTTGGCTGGCTGTCAATCTGCAAATTCTTCTAAAAATAATGTTACTGATAATAACGATCATACAGATGATGTTGTTATAACTGCTCCAGAACTAAGAGGTGAATTTATTCGTGGTGTGGATATTTCCATGCTGCCAGAAATAGAGAGGTTAGGTGGGAAATATTACCAAAATGGAAATGAAGAAGATCTAATTAAAATATTAAAGAATAGTGGAGTTAATTCTATCCGTGCACGTTTGTGGGTAGATCCAATGTCAGCTACTGGTGAAGTATTTGGTGGTGGTAATAACACATTAGAGCGTTCTATTGAGCTTGGTAAACGCGCGCAAGAAAGCGGTATGTCATTCCTACTTGATATCCATTATAGCGACTTTTGGGCTGATCCTAAAAAGCAGCAAAAGCCAAAAGAGTGGGAGAAACTTACGTTTGAGAACTTAACACAGAAAGTTTATGACTATACGGCACAAGTGATGAAAGCACACCAAGCTGCGGGTGTTGTGCCTGACATGGTCCAAGTTGGTAACGAACTGAATGGCGGCATGCTTTGGCCGGAGGGTAAAAGTTGGGGTCAAGATGGTAAGGAATTCGACCGTCTATCACTTCTTTTAAAAAGCGGGATCCAAGCAGTGCACGACAACGATAGTGGTAAAGAGATTCAAATCATGCTGCATCTCGCAGAAGCTGGTGACAACGGTCTCTTCCGCTGGTGGTTTGATGAAATCACTCAGCGTGGGGTCGATTTTGATGTGATTGGCATGTCTTATTACCCGTGGTGGCACGGTCCCATCGATAAAGTAAAAGCCAATATGAATGATGTCATTAGTCGATACAACAAGCCTATTGTTTTGGTAGAGACATCTTTCCCGTTTACCAGTGAGAATGGCGATTCGCTAGGCAATAGTTACTCCGAGGCGGGCCCAATCGAGGGGTATAGTGTGTCAATTGAGGGGCAGGCGGAATACCTATCTGACATGATGACACTGCTGAATGAACTGCCTAGTGAACAAGGTCTGGGGATTTATTATTGGGAACCTGCATGGTTACCAATAGATGGAGCGACATGGTCAACCGAGGCAGGTATGGACTATAGCGGGGATAAATGGGACATGGGCAACTCTTGGGAAAACCAAGCACTGTTTGATTTCGAGGGTAATGCATTACCGTCATTAAGAGTATTTAAAGGTCAATAATGAACAATAAAAAACACATCATTCCTAAGAGAACGGGTCTGCTCCATGGAGCAGATTACAACCCTGAGCAATGGTTGGATAGGCCAGATATTCTAGCGAAAGACGTTGAATTAATGAAACAGACCAAATGTAACGTCATGTCTGTCGGTATCTTTAGCTGGTCGGCTCTAGAGCCTATTGAAGGTGAGTTCCAGTTTGAATGGCTGGATATGGTGTTGGATAACATGGCAGACAATGGGATTTCTGTATTTTTGGCCACGCCGAGTGGAGCGCGTCCTGCTTGGTTGTCTGAACGATACCCAGACGTTCTTCGAGTCAATAGCTCTCGTGTTAAGCAATTGCACGGAGAGCGTCATAACCACTGTTATAGCTCACCGAATTACCGTGAGAAAGTAAGCATTATCAATACTAAATTGGCTGAACGTTACAGTAAGCATCCTGCGGTCATAGGCTGGCATGTTTCAAACGAATATGGTGGAGATTGCCACTGTGATTACTGCCAAGAAGAGTTTCGTTTGTGGCTGAAAAATAAATACGGTTCCCTATACAATCTCAATAAGCTGTGGTGGAGTGCGTTTTGGAGCCATACGTATACCAGTTGGGAGCAAATTGAATCACCATCTCCTATTGGCGAGAACTCAGTACACGCACTTAAACTGGATTGGAAACGATTCTGTACTGACCGCGTCTCGAACTTTTGCGAGCATGAGATTGCACCGCTCAAATTGCTCAATCCAGATTTGCCTACAACGGCTAATTTCATGGAGTATTTTTACGACTACAACTACTGGGAACTGGCAAAGTCGATTGATGTTGTTTCTTGGGACAGCTATCCGCTTTGGCACCGTGACAGCGATGAAGTTGCGCTCGCTTGCTATACCGGGATGTATCATGATTTGATGCGCACACTCAAAAACCAGCCGTTTTTGTTAATGGAGTCTACCCCAAGTCAAACCAACTGGCAGCCTATCACTAAGCTGAAAAAGGACGGTGTTCATTTATTGTCATCTTTGCAAGCAGTGGCACATGGCTCCGACTCGGTTCAGTACTTCCAGTGGCGTAAAAGCCGAGGCTCCGTTGAGAAGTTTCATGGTTCAGTCATTGATCATGTTGGACACGCGAATACACGTACAGGTAGGGAAGTGACTGCCGTTGGTGATTATCTGAAACAAATTGATGATGTGTCTGGAACTGGCACTCAGGCTGAAGTAGCGATCATTTTTGATTGGGAAAATCGTTGGGCAATGGATGATGCTTCAGGTCCTCGCAATGAGGGTATGCACTACGAGCAAACCGTGTGTGATCATTATCGAGGCTTTTGGCAGCAAGGTATTAGCTGCGACATTATAGAGCAGCTATGTGATTTTACCCCTTACAAGATCATTATCGCGCCAATGCTGTACTTAATTAAGCCTGGTGTAGCAGAACGTTTAGAAGCGTTTGTAGCACAAGGAGGGACGTTAGTTGCGACATACTGGAGTGGTATTGTTGACGAGAATGACCTGTGCTTCTTGGGAGGCTTTCCTGGAGGGGAGGACAGTCCTTTGCGTCGTACACTAGGCATTTGGGCTGAAGAGATTGATTCACTCTATGATCATGAACGCGTATTGTTCGAAATGGAAACGCATTCTGGTTTGGGCTTTAGTGGTGAGTTTAAGGCTAAACATCTAATGGAACATATTCATTTAGAAACAGCAGAAGCTCTCGCTTATTATCGTGAGGATTTGTTCGATTCTTGCCCGGTTATTACTAAGAATCAGCTAGGTAAAGGTTGTGCTTATTATATTGCCGCACGTACAGAGAGAGATTTTAACGAATTGTTTTACATTTCTCT
>NZ_JATABG010000282.1:0-4871 GCF_036533755.1 Vibrio sp. M260118
GGATGTAGCTCGATCTGCACATTACCGAGGGTTTGGTCCGCTTCAATTTTCGGCAACAGCATCAACATCATAGGTTCGGAAGTATAGACGACAAACCGACGTGAATTTTGCGTGCTAAAGGTTTCTAGTCCCTCCAGTGCGTTGGTAATTTGCGTCAGAGCAGGCTCTATTTGACGTGCAAATTCGTGAGCTTGATGGGTAGGTGCAATCCCGCGTCCGGAGCGGATAAACAGCTGAATACCAAGCTGCTGCTGCAAGCGCTTAAGTACACCGCTCACACCTGGTTGAGTTAATCCCAACACCTCAGCGGCTACTGTGATTGAACGATGCTGATATACAGAGAGAAATACCTTCAATAGGTTGAGGTCAATATTATTGTCGAGCAACGTCTTTCTCCAAACATAACAAATGGTGATGTTTAAAATAAAGTTACATGTATATATTGTTATGTGTCAACCGAATAAAGTAGCCCCTGTTCCCAATACAAGATTCAACGAGGCTCACTATGACAACCCGTTTTGCTCCTTCAGCGATTTCACTAGCACTTATCGTTTCATTCTCAGCAGCGGCGGATTACGCTAGCTTAGATACCTACCAAGGAAAGCCTGCAACTGAGCACACCAAGCAAGCAAATGAAGCGTTAGCAAAACAGTTGCCTTGGCAAGATGTGAGTGCATTTGAGCGTACGCAACATGGCCTAATTGCTGAATTTGGCACACATGCAGCAGGGGAGCTAAAGAACCGCTTTGAGTACATGGCAGATATGAGCGTTGACCAGTTACCTGCTTCCGTAAACCCTTCGATTTGGCGTCAAGGTATGTTGAACTACGCAGCAGGTGGTTTATACCAAGTGACGGAGGGCGTATATCAAATCCGAGGCGCAGACCTGTCGAATATGACCATTTACCGCACTGACAATGGCTATGTGATTCATGATCCACTGCTATCACGTGAAGCGGCTGCGGCGTCGTGGGAGTTCGCAAAACTGCATCTGCCTGCGATCAACGGTGAACATAAAATCACGGGTATGATTTATTCGCATATGCATGCTGACCATTTTGGAGGCTCTCGCGGTATCGTTGAATCGGGTGATTTTATCGAAGGTGCGCCAATCTATGCTCCGAAAGACTTCATTAAAGAGCTCGCTGACGAAAACGTGATTGCTGGAACAGCGATGAGTCGTCGCGCCAACTACCAATACGGCACAACACTAGACAACAACACCCAAGGCATTGTTGATAATGCGCTAGGTTTAGGCACATCACGTGGTGACGTTACTTTGGTTGCGCCTACTAAAGAGATACAAGACCGCGAAAAAGTCGTCACCATTGATGGGCTAGATTTCCACGCGATTAACATGCCGGGAGCAGAAGCACCTGCTGAGATCGTGCTTTACGTCCCTGAATATCGTTCGTTGAACACCGCAGAACTGACTTACGATGGTATGCACAATATCTACACTTTCCGCGGGGCAAAAGTTCGTGATGCTCTGGTTTGGACTAAGTATCTAACGGAACTTAAACTGCGTTACGTAGACAGTGGGTTGGTTGATAACATCCATGCCGCTCACTCAGCACCCGTGTGGAATGATCCAAATACAGACATCAATGAAATTTCTGACTACATGACGCTACAGCGTGATAATTATGGCTTTATTCATAACCAAGCGATGCGCTTAGCGAACCACGGTGTAACGATTAATGACGTAGGCCGTGAAATTGAGAAGATTGTTCCTCAATCACAGCTGGATACATGGCACACTAATGGTTATCACGGTTCATACAGTCACAATGCTCGTGCGGTTGTGAACCTGTATCTTGGTTACCATGATATGAACCCGGTCAACACCAACCCACTACAAACTCAAGATAAGTCTTGCGTTTATGTTGAGGCGGCTGGGGCACAAGCACTGTTTGCTGCAGGGCAAAAGCACTTTGAACAAGGTAACTACCAACAAGCTTCGCAACTGTTTAACGACTTAGTTCAGTGTGATCCAAGTAATATTGACTACCGATTTGCACTGGCAGATAGCTTCGAACAACAAGGTTACCAGTCAGAGACAATGGCGTGGCGCAACTCTTACTTGCAAGGTGCTGTAGAGCTAAGAACAGGTGAGATTCAGCCTTCAATCAAACTCGCGTCTCCTGATGTCATTGCTAACACACCAACAGGTATGTTCTTAGATTTCTTAGCGGTAAGACTAAACGCCGAGAAAGCAGAAAATGCTCAATTGGACTTTAGCTTTGCTGTTCATCACCCAGATTTGAATGAGTTCTACTTTGGAGAAGTATCAAACTCAAATATGGCTAATATTCAAATCGATGAGATGCCAACATCTGATGTGACGGTTGAGATAAACAAAACTGACATGACGGATATGGTACTTGGCAAAGTAACCTTAGAGCAGCTAACTAAATCTGGTAAGGCGACATTGAAAGGTGAGACTGCGCTAGTGAAGCAGTTAGTAAGCAGCCTAGATGATTTTGATGGCATGTTTGAAATACTGCCGATGCCGAATTAATCCCTCTTAGAAAGCAAAAAAACCGAGGACTCACATATCCTCGGTTTTGTTTTTCTTTGGCGCTTTCGTTAAGCTTCAGAATGTTTTAGATGAACTTCTTCTTCTTTTACGCCGGCCATTGGATCGTTAAAGCGGTCTTCGTCTAGAGCGCCTTCAGATTTGGCAACAATGATTGAAACTGCGCTATCACCCGTGATGTTTACTGCGGTACGGATCATATCCAGTAGACGGTCAACACCCATGATAAGAGCGATACCTTCAAGTGGTAGACCTACTTGGTTGAGCACCATAGCTAGCATGACAAGACCAACACCTGGAACGCCTGCAGTACCGATTGACGCTAGCGTTGCTGTCATGATAACCATCAGGTAGTCAGTCATGGTTAGGTCGATGTTGAATGCCTGCGCGATAAACGCGGTTGCGACACCTTGCATAATTGCTGTGCCATCCATGTTGACGGTCGCACCTAAAGGAACGGTGAATGAGGAAACGCGGTTATGGACACCCATGCGGTTTTTCGCTGTTTCCATAGTAACAGGAATAGTCGCGTTAGATGATGCGGTTGAGAAGGCGAACATCACAGCATCTTCCATTTTCTTTAGGAAGGTGATTGGGCTTAGACCTGTGAAGCCTTTAAGCATGACGCTGTATGTCACTAAACCGTGTAGCAGCAATGTGCCCGCAAGTACGACGAAGTATTCTGCTAGGTTTATGATGGCGCTTAAACCTAATCCAGTGAATAGCTTTGCCATCAGGAAGAACACGCCGTAAGGGGCTAGGTTCATCAAGATCGCAACCAACTTCATGATCACTTCGTTTAGATCGGCAAAGAATGAAGCAATGCGTTCACCTGGTTTGCCAGCAGCACTGATTGCAATACCAAATAGCACTGCAAATACGATAACTTGCAGAGTTTTACCTTCTGCCATTGCGCTGATTGGGTTGGTCGGGAACATATCGATGATCACCTGACCTAGAGATGGCGCTTCTGCTGACTTAAATGAGCTTGCTGCGGTAAGGTCTGCCCCTGCTCCTGGTTGGAACAGATTACCCATAGTTAGGGCTAGCGTGATCGCAATAGCAGTGGTTGCTACGTAAAATGCTAGGGTCTTACCACCCATTCTGCCAAGGGTTGATAAGTCTTTGAGTGAGCTTGTTCCGCAAACGAGTGAGACAAAAACAAGTGGGACAACAAGCATTTTCAAACTAGCGACAAAGATCTGGCCGCCTACTTCAAATAATCCATTTACAATATATGCATCGACAAATCCGTTGTCAGCAAAAAGACTGCGAATCGCAAATCCTGTCAAGATACCTGCGACCATGCCTAGTATTACGCGGCCGGTCAGCGACATTGGTTTCTTGGTATTCATAGTGAACACTCCTTATAGTTATGCACCTTGAGTTCATTTCAAGGAGAGCAGGAGGTTAGCAGCCAGACAAAAAAATCAAAAAGAAAAATGATCGAGTAGAGATACAGATGTGACACTAATCACTATAAATTTTGCTATTGTAACCAACTAAAAACTGATTATTCACTGTTTGATAGCAAAATTCGCTACTATTTAACCATTGTAATGAAAGGTCGTTACTTGTGTTGTTTTCTCATTACTTGAGAATCAAAGTGCATATGATGCTTGAAGCGGTGTAAAAGTGAATAGATAAGCGGGACTTATTCACTTTCGGAATGTTAAGTCAAGGGTTTACAGGTGATCCTCAATAGGCAGTAGTCCTGATAGCCAGGCTCCCATTTTTCGCCAAACACTGGCATCGGGCTCGGAAGTAAAGATCACGCCTGATAGTACGTCTTTCCATCCAAGTTGACCTTCATGAATCACGATTTGGTAGGCATTTTGGCTAAGGGTATCGGGTAACTTATTGAGTGACAGTAGTACAAACTCTGGTTGTTCTACCACATAAGCCATTTCGGTGTTGAGATGCGCTGAACGTGGGTCCCAGTTCATTGAGCCAACGAACAGTATTTTTCCATCAATCAGAATCATTTTAGCGTGTAAGCTAGAGCGGCTACTACCCGTGACCGTCCATTTGCTGTCTATATGAGCACTTGCTTTAGTTTCCCAAAGCTCTACGCCACCTTCAACAAGTTGCTGTCGATATTTGGCATACCAACCGTGAACAGCGAAAACATCGTTTGACGCTAGGCTGTTGGTGATGACCGTCACCTTAATCCCTCGTTTAGCAGCATCAACAAGGGCTTTTGCACCATATTCGGTTGGAACGAAGTAGGGCGAGACTAGCACGAACGAAGATTCTACGCTTTCCAATAGTTCAGTAAGGTTGTCGACCAACTGACTATGTTGGGTGTCGACTTTATCTGGTAGGTCGTACC
>NZ_JATABG010000283.1:0-4840 GCF_036533755.1 Vibrio sp. M260118
CAGAGCCCAAGATTTACACGTTGGATGGAAGGGTCGACAGGTGCCGTTTTAGTTGTACTTGGGATTAAACTGTTAGTCGAAAAGCCACAGGTTTAGTCAACCGACAACTCGACATTTGCTAACCAGTGCAGCAAGTGGTCAGTCAGGGCGTGCGGCTTAGCTAAAGGTAAGTCGTGCGCATCGCAATCAAAGCGTTTTATCTCTACCTTCCAAGCCTTGGCAATCGCCTCACTACATCGACTATCGACGAGTTTATCGTCACGACTCACAACTATCTGAGTAGGACATGCTGGTGGAGAGGGGCGTCCCTTATATTTTGCAGCAGCATACAACTGGCGACGTGCATTTTCGCCGCTGACCGGATGTTGGTTCGCCAGATTAAGGTGATGCTCAAGCACCTGTGGTTGCTTGGCGTTAATAGGGCTAGTCCAGTCTAAAATCGCTTGCTGAAAAGCTCTGCTTCCCTTTAAGCTCGACGCTGCTATGCGCATTAGCGCGTTAAGGTTTATTCGCTGCCAAAACGGGCTGTAGCGAGCAAAGCTTGGGTTGATCAAGGTTAAGCTCGCCACTTGACCGGGTAGGGTATGTGCCCATTCGCAAGCGAGCATGGAGCCCATGGAAATGGTGACCAGATGATAGCGCTCGCAATCACTTGGTAATTGCTTGAGTACTTCGGGCAGCATCTTCTCAATACTCAGTGGGCTTTGTTGGTCATAGAGTGCGCCATTGCCAGGAACGTTCGGCGTAATAATCATTAACTCGGGAGAAGCTTCAGTGAGGGCTTCGATCATATATTTCCAATGACCGCTCTCTCTTAATAACCCACGCACTAAGACTATCGGAACCATAATTTCTTGGCCTTCTGTGTGTACTTTTGTTGCTCTTCTGCTGTCATTTTTTCGATCAAATCGCTATCGAGTACCTGAATTAAATAGCTTAGCAGAGTGCTGTGGCGACGTTGTACTCGTTTTATACGATGAGGCTTAGTTGGATGAAAAATTTGGCTAAATTTTAAAAGTTGGATTGGATTCTTTTTCACCCAAAGCCATGAGCCTAGTTCTAGCGTTAAGGGTAAGAAGTGATTGGTTGATTTAGTTTGATGCTTGATCAGCATCCAATCCCAAAAATCACCGTGAGTGGTGTATTGATGCCATTGAGGCTCGAACTGGTAAAGCTCGTAGTGCGGATAGCTTTTTCGAAATCGCCGATAAATTAAATAATACTGGTGCAAGTTGCTTGGAGCTAGTTGGCTATGGGCATAGGGAAACCAAAGTCGGTCACGAGTACCAAACCCGCTGTGAAGGTCTAACAAGATGGTAGAGCGAGTTTGCACAGTGATATCTAGGATGCAGCGTGACAACGCCTGAAGCTCTTGCTCCATATTAGTTGGGTTGCCTCGAAACCAAGGAAGTGAAGCGCTGACAGTTTGCCCTGCGTAAAGTTGATAGCTAGGATTTAAGGCTTCTACAGGCGCGTTTCTCATTAGATCTACGCCGTTGTGATTGGCGCGTTTTTTGAGAGTTACCCCCCACGGATTAACGACAGGGACCGCAATGATCCGAACGCCCTCCAGTTGCTCTTTTAATTGCCGATCCCAATCTAGCCTGCGAAGTAAGCTTTTAATGAAGGCAAGAATGATCTGACTGCCAATTCTTTCTACGCCATGAATGGCGCCAGTAAAAAATAGACAGGGTGCATCGCAGCGGCGAGAGCCCATTTCGAGGGCGTAGATTGGCAAAGCGGTACCATTGTAATGAATTTCTTCGAGTAGGTTGAGGCGTACATGTTGAGGGAACTGCTGCGCTAATTGCTCAATATGCTCAATTTCACGTGGTATATGACGGTTCATCTTGACGCTCTAATAGGGTTTGCAACCAGTTTAGAACGTAAATAAACGCAGAAGGATGAAGTATTTGTGTCAGTTGGTAAAGGTTAAAGCAACAATGCGAAGCTCGTGGGCTTCGCATTGTATTATCTAGCGTATAAGGTCAGTGTTAGGCGGTGACGCTGTCGCTACGAGTATTAGAGATTTGCGCAAAATAGAGCTTGGTCTCTTCTACTACTACATGGCGTAGCGCTATCAGACCAATTAGGTTTGGAACCGCCATTAGACCATTCACAATATCGGCAATAATCCAGATCATATCTAGGTGGAGGAATGCGCCTGACGCGACCAAACCAACGAAGATGATTTTGTATGGCAGTACGGCCTTGGTACCGAGTAGAAATACGACGCAGCGTTCACCGTAGTAGTTCCATCCCAAAATGGTGGTGAAGGCGAAGAAGATCAAACCAATAGACACCAACATTGGACCGAACGTGTCGGCATTTAGGCCAACGGCAAATGCGTGAGTCGTCATTGCTGCGCCAGCAAAGTCACTTTGCCACGCACCTGTTAGGATTAGAGCAAGACCTGTCATGGTACAGATGATGATGGTGTCAAAGAAGGTACCCGTCATCGAGATCAGACCTTGTCTAACACAAGAGTCAGTCTTGGCTGCGGCCGCTGCCATTGGTGCGCTACCTAATCCAGATTCGTTAGAGAATACGCCACGCGCGATACCCGACTGAATGGCTAGCATAATGCTTGCGCCCAAGAAACCACCCGTTGCTGCCGTTGGTGTAAAGGCAGACACTAGAACCAGTTCAACCGCATCGTACAGTTTGTCTGCGTTCATGATAATCACGCTCAAACATGCTAGCACGTAGAACAGCGCCATAGTTGGCACCACTTTACCGGCCACTTTAGCAATGGATTGAATACCGCCAAGTGTTACGAAAGCCACAAGCAGGGTAAGAACGCTAGCTGAGATTTCCCGCGACACGCCAAACGAGATTTCGCTTGCGTCTAGAATTGCGTTGACCTGTGGGAAGGTACCAATGCCAAAACAAGCGACGCCAAGCGCAAAAATCGCAAACATAACGGCTAGCGCTTTTGAACCCACACCGTACTGCAGGTAGTACATTGGGCCGCCGATCATCTGACCTTTGCTGTCGACCTTACGGTATTTTACCGCAAGCAGACATTCCGCGTATTTGGTTGCCATGCCGAATAGGGCAGCGAGCCACATCCAGAATAGAGCGCCAGGGCCACCGAGTTTAATGGCGGTAGCGACACCAACAATGTTACCGGTACCGATTGTTGCAGATAGGGCAGTACATAACGCCGCAAAGCTGGACACGTCGCCCTGTTTTTTTGAATCATCTTTACTAAAGACCATCTTCAAAGCGGTTGGCAAATGTCTAAACTGGAGTAATCCCAAACGAAAAGTGAAGTAGACACCGGTACCCACAAGTAGAATTAATAGTGGTGGACCCCAGACAAAGCTGTCGATAGTTTTAAGTAAAGATTGAAGGTTATCCATGATTTCCCCTTAAGTGATAATGCTTATTTAAGGAGAAGAGTGAAAGTGCAGAGATCAATGAATTGATCTCGATTAGCTACAGGCAGAATAGCGAAATAGCTGAAATGTCTTTTCACTCCTCTGTCCTTTGTACCTGAGAGTTTCACCTAAAATAGGCTTGCTCCTTCGGCGACCGATCTAACGGTTCTCTCCAGAGGCTCCTCCAACTACAGTCCCCGCCACCTAGGTGGCACCTGAAAGATTTACTTCTTCGGTAGGTTATTCTTTCCAAATGTTAATGTTTGGTAAATAACCACTCTCCTGCAGTCTTCATCGGAACAATTACTTTATTAATTGGGTAATTGTTAGTCGATAGCACTGGTTGCTATCGATGTGTGAACTCTATCATCTTTTTTTGGTATTTCAATAGGGAATTTATAATCAAATGAATAAAGAGTAGGTTGGAGTTGATGTATACCAAAATAATTGGAGTTGCAGCGAGGAAATTCTGCCCTATGAGCATAGATGTTGTGTGTGATTAGGAGGAATTGGCGTAGTTAACAAAGCGGCAGATTCCAGAATGAAGGGTATAGGACAATAAAAAAATAGCGCCGGGAAAGGCGCTATTTGAACAATGGTTTAGAACCAAAATTAGAAGTAGTTTGCGTCTACAAGTTCACTTGCCTGTACTGATTTTACTTCTTCACGCGCTTCTAACCACGCAACAACTTGAGTTTTTTGCTCTTCAGTTACGTCTGCGTAGCGTGCGTTGCAGCAAAGAAAGCCTTCAAACAACTCAAGGCCACCGCCGCCAAAACATAGACCTAAGCTGTCGATGTAGTCGATAAACTCATCGACAAACACGTCATACTTGTCGAAATCAGTGATGGTTGTTTCACAGCTTAGTTCGAAACCGAGCATGGCAAACTCGCCCAGAAATAGTTTCTTTTGAATACGGCGTTTTTTATTGTCTAACTTGTATGGTTTCATTATTTGATCTCGATTGATTTGGTTAGGTATTTATACCTTAGATTGACTCAGCAACCAAATAAAATGCTAGGGGCTAGGGACGGCTGTATGATTTTTCATCCATTCATACAGCTTCAAACTGCATAGTAACCATTTGAATCAATTTATTTTATCTAATCAGGGACTAAAACTACCTTGTGCTGACTATTTTTGGTGAAAAATGGTATAAAGTAATGAATAGAAAGTCTGCCTAAGGAGTGGTTATGACAAGGTTACTTGCAATTGCATTTTTAGTGGCTTTAGCGTTTGTTTTGATTCGTTATCGTACTAGTGAAAAGCTGCAAAAGTACGTGGTTATTACTCTTATATCGGGCTTCTTGCTATACACATCTACACTCATGATTACCGAATTAATTCGCTAACCTTCAGGAGCTACTAAGTGAACGAACATACAGATCACCCAGAGAACGAAGACGTAGTTGTCATCGAAGAGCGCGATAAGCGAACGCATCTCTACATTATTATTG
>NZ_JATABG010000284.1:0-4834 GCF_036533755.1 Vibrio sp. M260118
TTACAACGCTCAGGTTGGCGAGACTTACGCCATGATCAAAGCACTGAACAAACTTACAGGGCTTGGTATGCCTGAAACTCAGTATATTGTATAAAAGTCGCTCAACTTTAGGAGGTTTGGTTTCTCGTCTGAATTACGCAACAAAGCCTCTCCTCATTGGACAAGCCCGAATCTTGGTTACGATCTCTGTTAAGTAATCAACCATCTGTGGACAACATACAACTAGGTGAGCGCCAAGCATTCTATTAGGACGCTTTGATATACACACTATTTACAATACCGAATTTCACGATTATAATTTTTTCATGAATCATGAAAGGGTGTAATTCGTGAATTTAGATAATCACTTATTGGAAACGGTACTGAATAAACTACCTGAAGAGCTGCACGGAAGTATTGCGGTTACGCGTGACAAATCAAAGTCTAAGGATGCTTGCCTTAAGCTTAACCTAAGCGAGCGAACCGCCAGGTTCTATCTTGAGTGTAAAACCATTCACCGTAAAGAAAGCTTAAGCCATTTCTCAACTCAAATTGAGACGAGCCAGCGTATACTGATTTGTAATGGCCTCACCACTTTCTTGAGAGAATACTGCCATCAAAACCATATCAATTATATCGATGAAGCAGGCAATGCGCGGATTGTTGGCCAAGGCATCTACATTTTAATCCAAGGGAATAAAACCAAACCGGCTCAGAGCAAAACGCCCATGATGAGTGTCGGCATTATGAAATGCCTTTTTGCGATGCTTGTCGATGAAACACTGATCACCCAGTCATACCAAGAGATTGCCAAAAAGTCTGATATTTCACTCGGAATGGTCAGCAAAGCCATCAACTATCTCATCGACAACAACCATATCCCAAAAGGCAAAGACAGCCGCAGGTTGCTCGACAAGTCGGCGCTCATCTATCAATGGCTAACCGCCTACAATGTAACACTACGCCCCAAAACCCAAATGATGAGACTAAATACCCCGCAGCCGTGGGAAGAGCTCCCACTCGAACCAAACGAACTATGGGGAGGAGAGGTGGCTGCGAGCAAACTCACCAACTACCTAACGCCGGAGCATGTACTGCTGTATACTCGTTTACCATTACAACAAAAAATCCGCCAGTACCGCGCAAAACCGGACGAGCGTGGCAATCTAACCGTAGCCGCTCCATTTTGGGGCGAGTCACTTAAAATCACGCCTTTTGCCCTAGCCCTATTAAGCACCGCTGAATTGCTAACGAGTCACGACAGCCGCAATCAAGAAGTTGCAGAGATCATCAATGACCAATATCTACACCTTAAACAGCTCCCTCAATCCCGTTTTTGAACAAGCGCTGCACAAAGTCACTCGCGCAGTGATCCCGCTAAATGTGCCGTATTTTATCGCGGGTGCCACCGCGAGGGACATTGTTCTACACGGTATCTTTGGGCACGAACCGATTCGCGCCACTCGCGATATTGATACGGCACTACTCGTTTCAAGTTGGGAGGAGTTTGAAACCATCAAGCAAGAATTGCTCTCAGCAGGACTAGAAGCCACAGACCAAGCTCATCGATTAAGAGAGCCCGATAGCGGGCTTCCTATCGATATTATTCCTTTTGGGGATTTAGCCGATACAGACGGTCAAATTCAATGGCCACCAAGTCATGAGATCACCATGTCAGTGGTGGGTTTTCAGGAAGCCTACGACAATGCTTTGACCGTTCAGCTACAAGATCACGAACTAAAGGTGGCATCACTACCTGGTATTGTGATGCTTAAATTGATGGCCTGGTACGAACGAGGGGATGAAAGTTATAAAGATGCCACCGATTTTTATACTGTGTTATCTAAGTATGAACTCATTCACGACGGGCGTTTGTGGGAAGACTATATCCCCAGTGAGCAACTCAATTATGACGTACAAAAGCAAGCCTCGTTTCTACTCGGTTTTGATTTAAAAGATCTGTTGAGTGATGCCACCCAGCAAGTTCTAATCAAAATCAAAGAGGAAAAACACGACGCGTTGATCACTGCCATCACACGCACTCACAATGGTGTAACAGTTGATGAGGTCGAAGCGCAACTTGAGGCCTTTTGGATGGGTGTGGCAGCGCAGTAAAGACTTAAATATTACGCGACTTACTCTAAATTTACCTATCTCACCCTAAGCGGCAGTTAGCCCTGATATTTCAAGTTTAGCGACGCTACATCCTGTAGCGCGCTACCTAACTCTAATTTAACTCACCAGCAAACCATGCTGTGGCAAGAAATCGCGCAAGACATACCAACGATCGTATCAATTCCCCCGGAATAGTGAGTAGTGATGGTGGGTACGCGGGTTTAGGGCTGATCATCTAAAATTGCTGCTGAGCTTAAGTGATTGCTAAATAGTTTGTATTTTAAACAACATACTGAGTTTCGGGCATACCTATCCCAGTTTACTTGTTGAGTGCTTTAATTATGGCGTAAGCCTCACCAACTTATGCGTTGTAATTTCGAAGCGTGAGTGTAGCGCCTAGTAGTTGTTTTACGCGATACATAGCGGTCTCCGACAATGACCGCTTGTGGTAACCATACTTCTGTTTCCACTTTTTGTTCGAGCCATAGAGCTTTTGGCAGCCAACTGCCAAATTACATGGATGACCTTTTTCCCGGAAAGCTGCACCCTCTCCCGAGATTTCATTGATGGTGCGGTGTGTTTGCTTGAGCAGGGCGGGGAGCGCTTCCGCATCAGTCACACCAGATAGAGTTAGCTCCAGACTCGACGCTTGCCATCAGTTCCATGCTTTTTCACTTTCCATTCTCCCTCACCGTATACCTTGACTCCTGTTGCATCAATGGCTGGGTGTTGGATAGCGCCTCGTGTTGAGGCTTTGAAATTAACGTCTATATACTTAGCTCGGCGACTTATACAGGTATAGTGAGGACAAACCAATGGGACATTCGCCAATTTAAATACTGAGTCTATGAAGCCTTGTACTTGTAGCGCCCTTAAGGGCAAGGAAAAGATACGCTTCAGCATGAGAGCGGTGGTGATAGCTAAGTCACTAAACAATCGTGGTCTACCACGCTTGTGCTGTTTAGATTGTTTCCACTCGGTTATTGCTTCTTCGTCAATCCAAAACGTGAGTGAACCTCGATTGACGAGGGAGTTGTTGTACTTGCGCCAGTTGGTGGTTTTATAGCGAGGCTTCGGCATGAAATCAGAGCCAGTGAATGAATGTTCCTGATCTGATCGTAAGATTCTGATTTAGTTCATTCGATTTCGGCAACAAAGCCTTGTCGCGTTTTCATGTCGGTTTCGTGTCTTGTTTTTTCCTATCAGCAGATATGAGTAGAGAGCGATTTTTTAAGTAAATACTCGACAAATGGGGGCAAGTTTATTAATAATGCCCGCTTTCTTTTCAAAACTCCGGCAACTTTTTGTTGGGGACACTGTTGAAACGAGCATCTTGAGGCTGTTTGGATAAGGACACATTTCAATAGGAAAATGAATCAATGAGCAAAGCTCCACAGAGTTAATTAAGGCTCTGTACTCGTTAGGGAAGATGAGTGAATTACAATAAGAGGTTATATGAATCAGATAATTTCAGTTGGACCACTAGAATCTTTCTTAATCGCCATCAGCGTTTTATTCTTAGGCCATTTCGTCAATGCCAAGCTTCCAATTTTAAAGAAGTTTAATATCCCTGAGCCGATTGTCGGTGGTCTTATTGTCGCTGTCATCATCACAGCGCTGCACTTCAATGGTGTAAATCTAGAGTTTTCTCTACCGTTGCAAAAAGTATTTATGTTGATGTTTTTTAGCACCGTAGGGCTTGCAGCCAACTACACGCAATTGATGAAGGGCGGAGCGAAGGTCTTTGTCTTCCTTGCCGTGGCGTCGTTCTATATCATCATTCAAAACGGTGTCGGTGTTACGTTAGCGACAGCGCTCGGTTTAGACCCTTTGATGGGGCTTATTGCCGGTTCGATTACTTTGTCGGGTGGGCACGGGACAGGTGCGGCATGGTCGCAAACTTTTTCTGATACCTTTGGATTGTCTAACACATTAGAAATCGCCATGGCTTCAGCCACTTTTGGCTTGATCATCGGTGGTATTATTGGCAGCCCGGTGGCGCAGAAGCTAATTACCAAACATGGTTTTGAATCAGAGTATGGGACAGGTACACAGACCCATGAACGTTTCCCTGAGCTCGTCACTTACAACGAGTACGAGGAAGATAAGGTCACGGCTAAGAAAGTCATCGAAATCTTATTCGTGCTGCTTATCTGTGTCACTGGAGCTAAGTACTTAGAGCAGTGGGTCAGCAGCTTTGAGATAAGTTGGTTAATGATTCCTGATTTTGTTTATGCGCTGTTTATTGGTGTGTTCATCACCAATATTCTGGAAGTCACTAAAGCTCATAAGGTCGATGCGGAAACCGTGGATATATTGGGTACGGTTTCACTGTCGTTATTCTTGGCGATGGCTTTAATGAGCTTAAAACTATGGAATATATTCGACTTGGCTATTCCGTTCTTAATCATTCTCGCTGTGCAATCGGTCATACTCGGCATCTTCTCGTTTTTCGTCACATTCAAGGCGATGGGTGCAAACTATGATGCCGCCGTTATTGCTGGCGGACACTGTGGTTTCGGCCTAGGTGCGACGCCAACTGCAGTGATGAATATGGGCTCACTGGTCAATAAATTTGGTCCGTCACCGCAGGCTTTTATGGTGGTTCCCATTGTTGGTGCTTTCTTTATCGACATCGTTAACCTTGTCATTCTTCAAGGTTACATTTCGTTTATTGGCTGAAAACAAAACGCCCCGCAATGATGCGGGGCGATTTCATTATAGATAGCCTATCTTAAGG
>NZ_JATABG010000285.1:0-6740 GCF_036533755.1 Vibrio sp. M260118
ATTTAACACTGGCTTTTGGTCTTTTCGAACTAAGAGCTATACGATGAATAATAAAATAAGGACGTGTTGTGATGAGAAACTTGGGTTTCAGAAAACTCTTACTTATATCCATCATAACTTTGGTTGTTTTTTCTGTTTCGATTTCGAGTTATGTCGCTTACAGTCAGCAGAAAGAAACTTTGGTTGAGATGATTACCAATAGTTATCAAGAGTTTGTAGAGAGTGAAGCGGAGCAGATTGAAGATAAGCTCAGTGAGAAAGTGGAAGGCTTGAATAAACTCGGTAAGCAGTGGGAAGACAAGCCCATTGTAGGGGAAGAAAAAGACTTTATTCAACTTACGCACATCATCGCGGGAGCAATGAATTTAAACAGTTCGGTTGTGGCATTTACCAACGGTGATGGCTATTGGAACCAAAGCGCAAGAACTTGGCCAAACAATAAGTACGATGGTGATGTGACTACTCGAAGTTGGTACCAGCTCGGTAGGCAAAGCCCTTCAGCAGACATGACGGAACCTTATTTGAGCAGTGATGGTGATACTTATTGGGTGTCGATCGTTCGTAAAACATACAGTGGTATGATTTCAGTTGATATGCAGCTTGGTTTCCTTAATCAGATCGTTAAAAACGCCAACGAAATTCCCGGGGCGATAGCAATGATCATTAATCATGACAATACAGTGCTGGCGTCGTCGATGCCTGACATTAAAGCGGGGGAGCGTGCGGATAAATATCCTTGGTTGTCCAATGTGGCGAAGCAATCTCTCGGAGTCAAAGATGCGGTTTTCGATAGCAAGCAAGGGGATATAGACAAACTATTCTTCTCCCACCAAATTAATATCGCCAGCAAAAATTGGTACTTTGTGGTTGGGTTAGAGAAAAATGTAGTGTTTTCTGATTTATCTTCAGCGAAGCACGCGGCCATTACTACCGCGATTATCGCTACTGTGGTCAGTGTTATATTGGCACTGTTAATATTGAATGTTCTGTATCGCCCGATCTTAGTGCTTAAAGAGATGATCTTAGGACTGAGTCAGGGTAATGGCGATTTAACGCAGCGAATCGAAGTGAAAACCAACGATGATCTTGGGCAAATATCCGAGGGCGTGAATGCATTCATTGCCAGCTTGCAGGCGATGATGGTTGAGATAAGGCAAGTGACTAATCACTTAAATGAGAACGTTGATCGGATGAAGGATCAAAGCCAGCGTAATAGCGTTATTTTGCAGAACCATGTTCAAGAGACGGAACAAGTGGTTACCGCGATCGAAGAGATGAATTCGACAGCGGAATCGATGGCAACTGATGCTGCTAATACTGCAGAGCTCACTCATAAAGCCAACGAAGCAAGCTCGAATTCTAAACGAACCGTGACTCAAGCTCAGAATAATGTTCAAGAGCTAGTTGATGATGTGAGTACAGCCTCGGAAAATGTAAACCAAATGGCTTCAGAGACCGACGGAATCAACACCATTTTAGGCGTAATTGGAGATATTGCAGAGCAAACCAACTTGCTTGCACTGAATGCTGCGATTGAGGCTGCTCGGGCTGGTGAGCAAGGGAGGGGGTTTGCCGTCGTGGCTGATGAAGTGCGAAATCTGGCAAGTCGCACCAAAACTAGTACTGAAGAGATTGAAGCTGCCTTGGCGAGTTTGTCGCGTGGAAGTCAGTCGGTTGTTGACTCTATGGAGTCAACGAAACAAAAATGTGCTCAGACTGCCGAGGGGGCAGGCCAGGTGGCTGAAAGCCTAGATGTAATGACTCAGTTTGTTACTGATATCAATGATTTGAGCACTCAAATTGCGACAGCGGCAGAGGAGCAGAGTAGCGTAACGCAAGAACTTAGCCGCAATATGTCTGCGATCAATGACATTGTTGGCGAGTTGGATAGCAATGGTCAACAAGCACTTGAAGAGGCGCAAACCATCTCTGATATGAACCAAAAACTGACCGAGATCGTGGTTCGATTCAAACTTGATTAATTCCTGTTAGGACAAACTGCGAACAGTCTTAAAGCAAGCGAAGTAAGACGCCTTAGTAACTAGTTAAAGTTTTCAAGTGAATGGGCGTTTCTTTAGACCAACGACAACAGTATGATGAAAAAATATGGTTGAGAGCAAAAAGGCCAACTTACCAAAGCGCTAGCCAATAAATATCCGTTTGTGGATGTTGAAGTGGTCGTCGTTTAACGACCACTCTGTATGGGGTAAGTCTAAGATGCCATCAACAGATTTAGTTCGTCTTTTGTATTTAACCTAATCATTGCAGCTACTGCGACAAACATAGCGGCGGCAGCGAGGATAAAACCATATTGAGTTGCGTCAAAGCGAGCCAAAGCTGCGATGACAACATAGCTAATGCTTTGCACTGAAGTCGAAAACATGGCAAGCCCTCCATCCACTCGTCCACGTTGATTGACCTCAACGGTGTGATGCATCCAATTGGTACGTGCGATGCGATTTAACGCGTTAAAGAAGCCGAAAAACAGCGTAAATAGCAAGATATAGCTAGGGTGGTGCGAGAAACTCATGCCAACTAAGGTGAGTGCCACCACTGCCATCGAGTACTGCATGGTTGTTTGGTGTGAGGTTAATGATAATAGCTTGCTAAGTAATAGTCCTGTGAGTAGTGAACCTAAACCAAAGCTAATGTTATAACCTGCATACCAATCGCCTGAAATCCCATTTTCTGCAAACCAAATCGGAACTAACTTGCCCAAAAATGTCAGTATTGGATAGGAAAGGCAAGAGAGCATAACAAAAGCATAGAAGCGGGGCTGCTTAGTAAAAATACTCTTACTCTCTTTCATCTGCTCAAGAAAAGGAACCTTGTGCGAGCTATGTAATTGTCTCCGATAGGGCGTTACTATATAGCTAAGCGCGGCGATGACTGAAGCGCTAGCCGCAAAAGCTGCGAACTCAAGCATTCCCCATGCTTGAAGCAATATGACGCCTAATGCACCTGCTCCGAGGGTGGTGCCTTGCATAACGATTTCTTGCTTGCCTGAGATAGACGCGTATTCATGTAGATCGTAGTTTTCTTGAGTAAAGGCATTGTTGGTTGTCCAAGCTAGATTACTCGTAACCCAGAATACAAGTTGTGCTGTGGCGAGTAACCAATGTGAGCCGTCAGACCACCAATAAGCCAAGAACACAACCATAGCAGTTGCTGACTGAATCAGCTGGACTAAAACAAGTAGTGACTTGCGCGAGTGTCTGTCGATCAGAGTTGAGAAAAAAGGGGTAAGGACAAACGAGGTTACGGTGCAGGCGAGTGCGATAAGAGCGACAAAGGTTCCCATGTTATCTGATTCAAGCATGACCCAAGGAAGAGCCATCATGAATAAGCCAGATGAAATACCATCAAAAAAACGCCCAGAAAGATAAGGTAAGGTTCTGCTTTTTGCGAGTAGGTTCATTGAGTTTTCCTTATGTATCGTTGCCAACTTAGTGCTACTCTAAAACCTCAAGCTAACTTGAGGTAAAGCGCTTTGTTTAATTAATTTGGAGGTTTATATGGAAATGAGCGTCGGAGAAGTTGCAAAACGGGCAGGGGTGAAGGTCTCTGCGCTTCACTTCTATGAGCAGAAAGGATTGATACATAGTTGGCGCAATCAGGGTAACCAGAGGCGTTACCATCGTAGCGTGTTAAGACGAATCGCAGTGATCAAAGCGGCTCAAGAGGTTGGGCTAACATTGGAAGAGATAGTGGAATCCCTGCAACATTTACCTAAACATCATGCGCCAAATCGAGAACAGTGGGATCGGATGGCTTCTGGCTGGAAAGCGATGTTAGAGCATAGAATCTTGCAGTTAAAAGCGTTGCAAGATGACCTTGGTGGCTGTATCGGTTGTGGTTGTCTGTCTATGGAGTCTTGCGCTATTTACAACCCGCAAGACATACGGGCCGAGACTTTCGCCGGCAAAACCTTGCTGACTAACCCTGAGGATTGGCTACAACGAGAGAGCGAACCCGAGCAGTAGAGGTAAGGTCAAAATGGTAAAGAAGTTACTGAACAGAACCATAGACGCGACCTTGTTCGGATCGATATTGAACTGCTCTGCAAAGAGATAGTTCATCACTGCTGGTGGCAGCATCGTAAATAAGACCATCATCTGAAGTTCCATTTTTGGTAATGGGATAAAAAAGTAGATCACCGCAAACGCAACGGCACCAGTGGCTAAAGATTGCAGTGTACACATTATTCCTACCTTAAGTCCGCTTAGGCGAATGTTGCACATTTGCGCACCTAATGACAGCAACATGACAGGTACCGCTGCTTGACCAAGCAGAGTGGTCGCTTCGTACAACGGTTGCCAAACGGTCACGCCGGAAAGGTTTAAAACCAACGCGCTGCTGGCGGCAATGAATATCGGCATTTTTATGATCTGTTTGAACGGATTCCCTTCACTGAGTAGAGCGAGCCCGACACTGATATGCAGACAAGCTGATACGACAAAAAGCAGCACAGCTGGAGCCAATGCAGAGTCGCCAAACGTGTATGTAAACAGCGGAATGGCTAGGTTACCACTGTTACGGAACATATGCGGTGGTGCCCAAGCCTTGTACTGAAGCTTAAAAAGTCGGCAAACAGGCAACATGATTAGACCGGGCAACAGAACTGCGATAAACGACGCGGTGAGTAAGGGGGTCTGCTCTGTATTAAGCGGCATAGCCACCAACGAAGAAAACACCAGTGCGGGAACAAAGGCTTCCATGTTGACGCGATTAATCGGTTTGAAGTCAGGTTTCAGCCAACGGCCTACCGAGTAGCCAACAGCAATCAAAGCAAAAACAGGAAAAAGAATCCCTATGACTTGTTGAATTAATCTCTAGTGTGATGCTATTTCGATCATCACGTTGATCAATATAACGACGTGCGGCTGCTAAGTGTTGGTCACACTCACTATAAATGCCGGTCCGATACTTCTCACCAATGTCCGGTCCCTGTTGGTTGATGCTGTATGGATCAATGATTTCAAATAGATAAGAAACTAACCCTTCCACTGAAACCCGTGTGGGATCGAATACTGTCCGAACGCACTCAGCATAGCCATCATAGTCACTGGCCGTGGTGTTACTAGTGCCGTTTGCTCGGCCTGCTTCGGTACTGATCACACCAGGTATATGTTTGAAAAATTCTTGAACTCCCCACAGACAGCCTCCAGCAATATAGATCTCTTGGTACAACTTTTTACTCGCTTTGGTTTAGATTTCGATAAGTTACTGCAATGCTCCATCGTTAACAATAGCTAATCGAGAGGTGTGTTTAGCTTCCACCGTACCTGTATGAGTGATCTTTATCCTGATTGTAAAAATCGAACACAATAACTGATGTTTTAATGTCGCGCTTTACGATTGAATTGCTTGGATTGTGTGATCGATGCCAGATTTCTCGATGCACAAACGTCAATAGTGCATAAAACCGTGTCGGTCTGTGCCAAATAATATTTCTATGCGCTACGTTTATATGTGTTAAGTTTCTTATTTGGGCGTTGTTTGATTATGCGGTTTTTTGCACCTAAAAAACTGGCTTTAGCTTTCTCTGTGTTGCTTGTTTGTGGCGTTGCTACCAACGCTATTCTTGATCTCAGCCCCAAGCAGACTACTTCTTCTTCGCAGATAAAAATCGCTGTGTCACTAACTCCACTCTCTTCGCCTTTCTTTGTTGCGGACCAACTGGGGATATTCAAGCAGCTTGGTCTAGATATTACCCTATACCCCTGTTCTAGTGGCGCAGCTTGCACTCAGCTAATGATTGACCGTACCGTTGATTACGCCACAGCCTCGGAGTCTGTGTTAATGTTCCAGAGCTTTGAGCGAGATGACCTTTCGCTGCTCGTTAGCTTTGTTGAATCTGACAACGACTTGAAACTGCTAACGCTTAAACCGAATCATATACGAACAGTTTTGGATTTGGTTGGCAAGAAAGTGGGGGTTATTAAAGGCACTGCGAGTGAATTTTATCTTGACTCTGTATTGCTTAGTCAGCGGGCAGAAAAAAATGCGATTGAAAAAGTCTATTTGTCACCTCATGAAATGGTTCCTGCGCTACTCTCTTTTCGAGTTGACGCGATATCGGCATGGGAGCCAATGGGATATGAGGCTGATCTTCTCTCTGTGGCTGACATATCCAATCTAGGTACGAAAGGAGTTTATCAGCTCTCGTTTAACTTAATCACCCGTTCTCCTTATCTAGAGTTTGTCGGTGATGAGCCTGTCCGGCTGTTACGAGCGCTGGATATGGCGATTGAGTGGATTAATGCGCATCCTAAGCGTTCAATAAGTTTAGTCGCTCAACGTCTGGACATCCCTCTTAATCAAGTGAAATGGTCTTGGGAAGACTACTTGTTTAGACTATCGCTTGGTAACTCTCTGCTATCTAATCTTCAACTCCAGTCCCGTTGGGCGATAGAAAATGAGTTGGTGCAAGGTTCACCCCCAGACTTTAGGCAGATTTTCTACACTTATCCCTATCAACAAGCTGTTGCATTAAGGGACTGACTTATGCTCGACTCTCTGTTCAAAAAGATGTTTATCTTATCGACAACGACCATGATTTTGACTTTGTTTATCGTGGTTTCGTTTTTTAAGATTAATGAGCAACAGAAAGCGACTAAAGTCGAGTTGGACCAAATTATCGAACTGCAACTTTGTGTTGACTTGTTGCGCAGTCAGTTGTGGGTATTCAAGCAGTTTGGTGACGGTACCAGCCTTAATCAAGTAGAAGTGGCTCAAGC
>NZ_JATABG010000286.1:0-4801 GCF_036533755.1 Vibrio sp. M260118
CACCGTCTGTACTCACGGGCATTCCTGAGTGGCCACCGTAAATTCTAAATTGTTTGAATTCGAAGTCTTTTGTCTTTTTCATATTATTTATGTAAGTCGGTGTTTGGGGGTATTTTAAGATAAATGATCTGATGTTGAGTTGTTGTATGGCTTTTTATTCTATTTGTGTTGCTTGTGTAGATGAAAGTGACTAGTTAGATTATCTTAGTTTCTCTTTTAATCTAGTGATATGTACTGCTTATTTGCTTTGATTATAAATTTTTATGGCGTTTTTATCTTGAAGCTTGCTAGCTGATGAGGATTTCGTCATCATGCGCGGCTCAAATTTATAGAGTGAACGGATTTTCGTATTACTCAGCATACACAACATCTATCAAATTATAATTAAAGGGTCGACAGTGAATCAGACTTTAAAACTATCAGATATTATTGCGGTAGGCTTTATGCTTTTCGCATTCTTTTTAGGTGCAGGTAACATCATTTTCCCTCCTCTGGCAGGTCAACTAGCGGGTGAAAACTTAATTCCAGCCATGACTGGTTTCCTTTTGACAGCAGTAGGCCTACCTCTTATTACCATCGTTGCTATAGCTGTCGCTGGTGGCTCTTGGGATCACCTGACAAAAGATTTACCGAAGCGAGCTGCGATGACCATCGCAGTACTGATCTTCATTATTATCGGTCCTGCATTTGCAGCACCTCGTACTGGTCTTGTAGCCTATGAAATGGCGATTAAGCCGTTTTTTGCTGACGCAGCTCAGCTACACTTAACTATTTTCTCAATCTTGTTCTTTGTAGTAGCGATGTCTTTCGCTTGGTCTCAAGGTAAATTGATTGACGTTATCGGCAAGCTACTAACGCCAGTCCTTTTCATCGGTTTGATTATTCTTGCTGCAGCTGTATTTATCGATCCGCAAGGTGAGATGATTGCCGCGCAAGGTGAATACCTAACGCATCCACTGCAAAAAGGCTTCCTTGAAGGTTACAACACCATGGATACCTTTGCGTCTTTGATGTTTGGTGGTCTTATCGTTGATGCCCTTCGTAAAAAAGGAATCCAAGATCAAAATGCGACAGCCAAATATCTGATCAGCGCAGCACTTGTTGCAGCTGTAGGCTTGGCATTTGTTTACGTTTCACTGTTCTATCTTGGTGCGACCAGTGCCGCTGTTGCCGTAGGTGCTGACAACGGTGGTGCCATTCTTAGCATGTATGTGCAGTCTCTGTTTGGTCCATATGGCCAAATTGTACTGTCAGTGATTGTGCTTCTTGCGTGTTTAACAACGGCGATCGGTATCATTTCTGCGTGTTCTGACTACTTCAGTTCGATCACTCCAATTGCTTACAAAGCGTGGGTTATCATTATTGGTGTCGCGTGTGCCACGGTGGCAAATGTTGGTTTGTCGCAGCTTATTTCACTTTCTGTGCCAGTTCTGTTCGCCCTTTACCCAGTCGCGATTGCACTGGTTGCATTGACGTTTATTCGCCAAAAGCTACCAAACCCACAAGTGGCTTACCGTGTCGTTATCTTAGTGTCACTTCTGTTCGCCTTGATTGATGCAGCAAAAGTGGCGGGGGTAGACGTATCTGCACTAAGTATGCTGCCTCTCTTTGAGGTAGGCATGGGTTGGTTATTGCCAACGGCCGTGGCAATGGTATGTATGTTTTTTATCGGTAAATCAGAGCCACAAACGCTAACAGAAGAAGCTGCATAATAAAGCAGGTTTTATGAATCAAAGATCCCCTGTCGCGCAAGGCGTGGCAGGGGATTTTTCCTATTCAAGCATTTTTATTCTTCCATAAAATTTTCCTGTATCTTCGTCACATTTTTCAGTAGAATTCTTCGGTTAAATTCTACTCATAAATGTTGAGCAAACATGTTTGAAATCAATCCTATTAAAAACCGCCTAAAGGACGTGTCTGAGCGCACTAATGTCCTGAGGGGGTACCTTTGACTATGACGCCAAGCAAGAGCGTCTAGAAGAAGTTAATGCAGAACTCGAACAGCCGGATGTGTGGAACGAGCCTGAACGTGCCCAAGCGTTAGGTAAAGAGCGTTCTTCACTAGAAGCGGTTGTTGAAACCATTGATCAGCTTGACCAAGGTGTAGAGGACGTTGAAGGTCTTCTAGAGCTGGCGGTTGAAGAAGAAGATCAAGAGACGTTTGACGAGATCGAACCAGAGCTTGCTGAACTTGAAGCTAAGCTTGAGAAGCTTGAGTTCCGTCGTATGTTTTCTGGCGACCATGATTCATCTGATTGTTACATTGATTTGCAGTCGGGTTCTGGTGGTACAGAGGCGCAAGACTGGACTTCAATGATGCTGCGTATGTACCTACGTTGGGCTGAAGCAAAAGGCTTCAAGACTGAGGTTATCGAAGTATCAGAAGGTGAAGTGGCTGGCCTGAAAGGCGCAACGGTACGCATCTCGGGTGAGTACGCTTACGGTTGGTTGCGCACAGAAACGGGCGTTCACCGTTTGGTTCGTAAGTCACCATTCGATTCTAGTGGTCGTCGTCATACTTCGTTTGCTTCTGCATTTATCTATCCAGAGATTGATGACAACATTCAGATCGACATTAACCCTTCCGATCTTCGTATCGACGTATACCGAGCATCTGGTGCGGGTGGTCAGCACGTAAACACTACTGAATCTGCGGTACGTATTACCCACGTTCCAACCAATACTGTGGTGCAGTGTCAGAACGATCGTTCTCAGCATAAGAACAAAGACCAAGCGATGAAGCAGCTTCGTGCGAAACTATTTGAATTAGAGATTCAAAAGCAAAACGCAGAGAAGCAAGCGAATGAAGATGCCAAGTCTGACATCGGTTGGGGTAGCCAGATTCGTTCTTACGTTCTGGATGACTCACGCATTAAAGATTTACGTACTGGCGTTGAAAACCGTAACACCCAAGCGGTGCTTGACGGCGACCTAGACAAATTTATCGAAGCTAGCCTGAAATCAGGTCTTTAAGCTTTATCACCGACACAAAAAGAAACAGGATACATCGAAAATGACTGATGCTGTTCAAAACGAAAACGCACAAGAAGGCTTTTCACCTGAAGAAAATAAGCTGATCGCTGAGCGTCGCGCTAAGCTGGACCATATCCGCCAGTCGTGCAAAGCAAACGGCCACCCAAATGATTTCCGTCGTGAGCACCTAGCGGGTGACTTGCAAGCGGAGTTCGGTGATAAGACAAAAGAAGAGCTTGAAGAGCTAAACCACGTAGTAGCAATTGCTGGTCGTGTAATGGCGAAGCGTGGTCCGTTCCTAGCGATCCAAGAGACTTCTGGCCGCATCCAAGCATACGCTGCAAAAGATGTGCAAAAAGAGCTTAAAGAGAAGTACCAAGGCCTAGATATCGGTGACATCATCGGTGTGAAAGGTGCACTGCACAAGTCTGGTAAAGGCGACCTGTACGTAAACATGGAATCTTACGAGCTGCTAACTAAAGCGCTTCGTCCTCTTCCTGAGAAGTTCCACGGTCTAACGGACCAAGAGATGCGTTACCGTCAGCGTTATGTTGACCTGATCGTGAATGAAGACTCTCGCCAAGCATTCATCATTCGCTCTAAGTTGGTTTCTTCTATCCGTAACTTTATGAGTTCAAAAGGTTACCTCGAAGTTGAAACGCCGATGATGCACGTGATCCCTGGTGGTGCAACAGCTCGTCCATTCATCACTCACCACAACGCACTCGACATCGACATGTACCTACGTGTTGCACCAGAGCTATACCTGAAGCGTCTAGTAGTAGGTGGTTTTGACCGTGTATTTGAGATCAACCGTAACTTCCGTAACGAAGGTCTTTCTCCACGCCACAACCCAGAATTCACTATGATGGAATTCTACCAAGCGTATGCTGACTACAAAGATCTGATGGATCTAACTGAAGAGATGCTAAGCACAGTAGCGATGGACGTTCTAGGTTCGACTTCTATGCCATACGGTGAAGAGACGGTTGAATTTGGTGGTACATACGCGCGTATGAGCATGTTTGAAGCGATCAAGCACTACAACCCAGAGCACGCTGAAATCCAAGCACTAACAGAAACGGATCTAACTGACCGTGAAAAGATGGTTGCGATTGCGAAGTCTGTACACGTTGAAGTGGAGTCATTCTGGACATGTGGTCAGCTTCTAGAAGAGATCTTTGGTGAAACGGCTGAGCCTCAGCTAATTCAACCAACCTTCATCACTGGTTACCCAGCGGACATCTCTCCACTGGCTCGTCGTAGCGATGACAATCCGTTCTTCACTGACCGCTTTGAGTTCTTCATTGGTGGTCGTGAAGTGGCAAACGGCTTCTCTGAGCTTAACGATGCAGAAGACCAAGACGCTCGCTTTAAAGCGCAGGTTGATGCGAAAGATGCGGGTGATGACGAAGCGATGTACTACGATGCAGACTACATTACTGCATTAGAGCACGGCCTACCGCCAACAGCGGGTCAAGGTATCGGTATCGATCGTCTAGCGATGTTGTTCACTAACACGCACACTATCCGTGATGTAATCCTATTCCCAGCGATGCGTCCGCAAGGCTAAGACTGTAAGTCTTTATCAATTAAGTAAAAAGTCACCTTCGGGTGACTTTTCTTATATCTGAAACAAACTAAAACTCGACCACAGTCTGCTTATAGGACGATATTATCTTTGGAACTTTGTTCGGTAACTAATTGAGTTAATTAGGAAAGACATAATTTTTCGAGCAGACTCTCACTCTATGTGGAAAAAATGTGATTACCCCTCTGGTCTCAATATTAAGACAGATTATCTGCTCAAGTCTCTATAATGTAACCA
>NZ_JATABG010000287.1:0-5360 GCF_036533755.1 Vibrio sp. M260118
GTTCATGTTCATTTCGATCTTGCATCCAATGCCGATGCAATTTCTACTTTGAATGTACCGATGACAAAAAACAGTAAGTAATGTTGTGAACTGTTGATATTTGAGTGGACAAGAACATAGAAAAGCCCCGAGGTTTCCTGCGGGGCTTTGATTTTCTTAGCTGACAAACAGTATCGCTTAGCCTTCAATACCGCGAGCTTTTAGGAACTCAGCGTACGTACCGCGGAAGTCGTGAATCTGGCCATCTTTAATTTCTAGAATACGTGTCGCTAGTGAGTCTACAAATACGCGGTCATGCGAAACGAAGAACAGTGTGCCTTTGTACTGCTCAAGCGCATTGTTGAGTGACTCGATGGATTCCATATCCATGTGGTTGGTTGGCTCATCCATCAACAGCATATTTGGCTTGTGCATTTGAATCTTGCCAAGCAGCATACGACCTTGCTCACCACCAGATAGAACTTTTACTGATTTCTTAATATCGTCTTGCGAGAAAAGCATACGACCAAGGAAGCTACGCAGTACCTGTTCGTCATCACCCTCTTGACGCCATTGGCCCATCCAGTCCATAAGATTCATGTCTTGTTCAAAGTCATGAGCATGGTCTTGAGCGTAGTAACCAATGTTAGAGTTCTCTGACCATTTGTACTCACCTGTGCGTGGCTCTAGAACACCTGCTAGCGTGTTTAGTAGTGTCGTTTTGCCTACGCCGTTCTCACCGATAATCGCAACACGCTCACCCACTTCGAAGATAGCATCAAAGTTGCTGAATAGATCTTCTTCAAAGCCTTGGCTTAGGTTTTCAACAATCAGAGCATTACGGAACAACTCTTTAGACTGTTCAAAACGGATAAATGGGTTTTGACGGCTTGATGCTTTCACTTCATCTAGCTGAATTTTATCGATCTGTTTGGCGCGAGATGTCGCTTGTTTTGCCTTAGATGCGTTTGCCGAGAAACGCGCAACGAACGTTTGTAGCTCAGCAATCTGTGCTTTCTTCTTCGCGTTGTCAGACAGTAGACGCTCGCGCGCTTGCGACGCTGCCGTCATGTACTCATCGTAGTTACCGTGGTAAACGCGTAGTTCACCATAGTCCAAATCAGCCATATGCGTACATACAGAGTTTAGGAAGTGACGGTCGTGCGAGATGATGATCATGGTGCAGTTACGTTGGTTTAGCGTCTCTTCTAGCCAACGGATCGTATCCATGTCCAAGTTGTTGGTTGGTTCGTCAAGCAGCATGATATGCGGGTCAGCAAACAGAACCTGTGCAAGAAGCACTCGAAGCTTCCAACCTGGAGCAACTTCACTCATCAAACCGTAATGCTGTTCTTCTGGAATACCAACCGCAAGCAATAACTCACCCGCTTTAGCGTCGGCCATGTAACCGTCCATTTCGGCGAACTGAACTTCTAGGTCAGCAACCAGCATGCCTTCTTCCTCACTCATCTCAGGTAGTGAATAGATGCGGTCACGCTCTTGTTTTACTTCCCACAGCTCTTTATAACCCATAATCACGGTGTCGATTACCGTGAACTCTTCATAGGCGAACTGATCCTGATTAAGCTTAGCGACACGTTCGTTTGGATCGTAACTAACATTACCGCCAGTTGGTTCAAGTTCGCCACTTAGGATTTTCATGAACGTCGATTTACCACATCCGTTCGCACCAATCAGGCCGTAGCGGTTACCTTCACCAAACTTAACTGAGATGTTTTCAAAAAGAGGCTTGGCTCCAAATTGCTGCGTGATGTTGTTTGTGGAAATCAATGTCATTACCTATAAAATGTGAAAAACCGCGCCACACTACTCGGTACTGAGACGAACTTCAAGTTTTGTTTGCTATAGATTCGTTACCTTCAGTTGAGGCTCGGCACGCTCGGGCAGATAGATACTAAACTTACTGCCTGTTCCCCACTCTGACTCGACTTTGAGTTCGCCTCCCGATTGGCTGAGAATACTTTGCGATACTGAGAGACCAAGCCCCGTGCCTTCTCGCTTAGTGGTATAAAAAGGCGAGAAGATCCGTTTAAGGTTCTCGGGTTTAATTCCGCATCCTTCATCTTGAACATGAATAACTGCGCCGAGAGTTTTACCATTCTCAATCCAATCCTCACTACAAATCGTTAGCTTTCCGTTGCCCTTCATTGCGTGGATACCATTCATCTGTAGGTTCACCAGAATCTGAAGTAACTGATGTCGATTGACTTCAACTGACGCTTGCGCATTAAGCTCTGTCTTAAACAACACTTCGCGCTTTTTAGCCCCCGTTTTTACCAGAGTCACACTCTCTTCAATAATTGGATTGACCCTTTGCCAAGTGATCTCATCTTGCACACCGCCTTGTCTGCTGTATTGGAGTAGACTTCGGGTAATGTTTCGGATGCGATCAATTTGGCCGTGTATCGCGTCAATTTCTTCTTTAACCTTATTGGCATCGCCGCCAAGCTCAAATTGAATCAGCTCGACGTTACCAAGGATCACCGCCGTCGGGTTATTTATCTCGTGGGCAATCCCCGCCGTTAACTCGCCAAGTGCTGCTAATTTTTCACTGACCACCAGTTTATCGCGCGTCTGGTTAAGCAGTTGGATGTGCAGCTCTAATTCTTGCGTCTTCTCTTTTAAGCTTGCAGTACGGTCTTGAACCTTACACTCAAGTTGTTCTGCTGCACGTTGGATTTCTGTGTTGCGCTGCTTGAGTTGGTCGAGCATGTTGTCAAACTGCCGAGCGAGCTGCGCTAGTTCGTGGCCTTCATCTAAGCCCAAAGGCCCAATTCGGGTATCTTTACCAAGTTGGATCATTTTTACTACGCGGTGGATGCGCTCGACTGGTACGAACAAATCACGAGAGCCGCGATAAACCGCTAAGCTCGAAACAAAGAGAAGGAATAACGTGGTAATGGATATCTCTGCGATATTGGTCATATAAGTAGTGACAAATGGCCAGAGCAAATATCCAGTATAGAGCATGCCGATGACGTTGTTGTATTGGTCATATAGTGGTTTGTAGGCGGTGATGTACCAAGCATCATAGACAAACGCCAAGTTGGTCCATTCATTGCCCTGTTTTAATACGGCTTGCTTAACTTCTTCAGAGACCAAGGTGCCAATTGCTCGCCCTAAGCGGTCATTGCTATCGAGAGGAACGTTAGTACTGATACGTAGATCGTCTAGAAACAGCGTCAATGTCCCAACTGGTCTCAAGCTGTCTTGTTTGTATGGGTAAATCAGGTCTCGGATGGTATCGACCAACACGGTACTATTGTTGAGTAGCAACCCGCCATCTAAAAATCCTATCAGGTCATTGGCTTGGCTATAAATGGGAATAACAGTACGGCTAACTAACCCACGACGCTCAACGGTATTACTCTCTAACACTGGCGTTTGGGCGCGCTTAACAAGGTTTTCTCCTAACTCAGCAAGTTCCTGTTCCGATAACACATCAAAGAAAGACTCCCGGCGCGTCAGGTCCATAAAGCGAAACTTATTCTCCATGCTATAGACTCGGTGAAAGTGAAGGAAGTCGAGCTTGTACTCAGTCCGTTGTAGTTCAACCCAATCGGACAAAGATGAAGAGCTCACCTTCTCATCACGTACTCGAGTAATAAACTCAAACGAATTGGCAAAAGCTTTAACGTGATTGGCCTGTTTTTCCTGGATAAGCTCAATACTATTGTCAGCGACGCCTAATCGTTCAGAGACATCAATCAGTGCACTCTGCCATGTGTAATGAATCGACCAATAGATGGTTATTCCGATTAGAGCGATCAAAGTGAGGACAATTGGCGCAGATGTGAGGATCATCAAGCGATACCTCACCATAGTTTTGAAGCGATAGCGCCATTTAGACCACAATGAAGGTCTACCCGACATAGCTTGGCTCCTCGCTATCCCACTCTTTGAACTTACGCTCTAAGGTCTTTCTTGCGACACCCAAGTCCCTAGCAGCGGCCGATTTATTACCGTCATGATAATCAACTAACTGTTGTATATGGGCGCGCTCAACTTCTTTTAAAGACCAAGAGTTTGGGTAACCCTCGCCTTGGCTGCCTTTGCCAGTGAGTTCAATGACTTCAGCGCCACTTGATACTGTCATGGTTACCGACGGCTTAAGTGTCTCACCATGTATTTCTCGCCAATAGTGCGCCGGTGGTTTACCGAGCAAAATGCAGCGCTCAATTAGGTTCTTCAACTCACGAATATTGCCCGGCCAATCGTATTCGTTCATCGCCAGTACGTCTTCATGAGCCCAATTTGGGTTTGGCATTCCTAACTCGGCAGCGAGCATCTTGGTAAAAAATGGCACAAGTTCGATAAGATCAGCTTTGCGCTCTCTTAATGGCGCAACATCTATCTTGAGCACGTTTAAACGATAGAAAAGATCGGCGCGAAAGTTGCCTTTGTTAACCTCTTCTTGCAGGTTTCGGTTTGTCGCTGCCACCACGCGAACATCAACCGAAATCTCTTTTTCCCCGCCAACAGGGCGAATGGTGCGTTGTTCTAGTACGCGTAATAGAGCCGACTGCATCGCAAGTGGCATCTCGCCAATCTCATCGAGAAAAAGTGTGCCACCGCTAGCAACACGGAATAGCCCTTCTCTACTCTTTTTCGCTCCAGTAAAGGCGCCAGCATTGTGACCAAATAGCTCACTCTCAAGCAACTCAGGCGCAATGGCACCACAGTTAATGGGTACAAAAGGACCGCTACGCTGACTAGATTCATGAATGCCGCGCGCGACAAGCTCTTTACCTGTTCCTGATTCGCCCTCAACCAAAACCGAGCGCTGCTCTAAACGTTTATCCACACAGCGTTGGACCGCTTGCAGCATCTGCTCTAAGTTGAATGGCTTAAGAATAAAGTCGGATGCGCCAAGCTTTAACGCGGAAATCGCCGTTTCAAGATCAGCATACCCAGTCATAAAGATCACATCGCACTTTTTATCTGGGTCGTCGAACGCTTCTTCCCATTCAATGCCGGAGCGACCCGGTAAGTTGATATCCAATATGATTAAGTCATAATGGTTGGCACTTCTTAATTGTTCCGCTTCTTCGATACTTCCAACACAGTCTACTTTCGTAAACCATTTGCTAAGTGCTTTATTTAAAATGGTTTGCATCCCGATCTCGTCATCAACGACAAGAACAGAAAACGCCTGGTATTGTGAAGTTTTATTTGGGTCGCAAGAAGAAGGCATAATAAACAAAGTCCATATGAGGCAATTGGGACAGAGTGTACCAAGTTTATCTATCCACGACTCAACAAATGTGAGACATTTTGTCCCTCGTCAACCTAGATGTATATAAGTGATTGATATTTCGTTTGAAAAGCGTCACATATTCTTGGCACTAAGATTGCTATTA
>NZ_JATABG010000288.1:0-4720 GCF_036533755.1 Vibrio sp. M260118
AGGGAGAGAAGCAGGGCTTGAAGCCTCAATCTAAAGATCGTTTTCGGTTGGTAGCATTGTATTGTATGGTGATTGTTTTTGCTTTTGCGGCGAACAACTTATACATCACAAGTATCCCCTTGTATCTGTCGCGAGAGCTGCAGGTAGACCCAAACTGGCTTGGCTTTTTGTTTGGTGCTGCGGCATTGTGTGAAATCCCGATTATGTTGTGGGCTGGTCGATTGTCTGAAAAAGTGGGGACTATCAAGTTACTCCTGATGGGCATTACCAGTGGGGCACTGTTCTACGCTGTGATGCTGACCAATACCACTTTCGTTGCCATGTTGTTAGCTCAACTTCTGAACGGCTTCTTTATTGGTATATGTGCAACGCTAGGTATGGTGGTATTTCAAGACATGATGCGTGATCGACTAGGAACGGCATCGACACTGTTCTCGAGCATGCTTAATGTCAGTATGCTGGTTGCGAGTCTGTCGGTAGGGGTCGTCGGGGAGCTCTATAACTACTACAGCACGCTATATGTTTCATTGTTAGGGACTATTGCAGCACTAGGGTTGTTGGTGTTATTCGGGATTAAGTCTAGCCGTTCACAAGTAGAGTTAAATCCAGCGTAAAAACGTCATTGGCAGCCATTTTTCTTGACCTTGATGACTGCAAAAAGGTTGAGCAGCAATTTAAACATGCTCTACGTCGTCCCGAGCTTTGTTGCCAACATTACATGTGGCTGCAAGACCATGCTCAAGAGAGCAAAACCCGATGTTAGCGCTTCTGGTTTTGCTCAGATAAGAAGAGGTGGTTAAGCCAGTTTTTGCTCAAACTGTTGGCGGTACATCACCATATCTTCGATAGTCAGTACAGGCATGTTGTGCAGTTTACCAAATGCGACGATCTCTGGCGTTTTCGCCATGCTGCCGTCTGGATTGGTTACTTCACAAAGCACTCCTGCTGGCTGTAATCCTGCCATTTGCATTAGGTCGATCGTCCCTTCAGTATGACCACGACGAGTCAATACACCACCTTTGCGCGCGCGTAGCGGGAATACATGACCAGGTTTTGCCAGATCGGAAGGTTTGGCTGTTGGGTTTGCCGCTGTCTTGATAGTAGTAACGCGATCTTGCGCAGACACACCAGTCGTTACACCCACTTTCGCTTCAATCGAAACTGTAAAGGCGGTTTGGTTGGCGCTGTTGTTGTTTTCAACCATTGGCGTAAGTTCAAGGCGATCCGCTTGCTCTTCTGGCAGACATAGACAGACAATCCCGCTGCACTCGCGGATCATCAGTGCCATTTGAGCAGTCGTTAGCGATTCGACTGAATAGATAATGTCGCCTTCGTTTTCGCGGTCTTCATCATCAAGAAGTAGAACTCCGCGACCTTCTTTCAAGGCAGTGAGTGCGTTTTCAACACGAGTAATAGGTTCGCCGAACTCGGCAAGTAGAGATGACTGATTCATGGTTAACTCCTAAATATCACCAGAATCAGGGCATACATGAGCACTGAGGCATAATTACCCCAGCCAAAACGAAATGCACCACTCAATTGCAAGACTAAAAGCCTTGATTGGTGGTGTGGTTTCATTCTCTCTCATCCGGACTATAACCGTCGGCTCTGGGTTTTCACCAGATCTGCTGACCTCGAGGTATCGAGCGCTCGCGGGCTCACCCCAAACTATGTAGGGAATACCGCCGGTGGGGAATTTCGCCCCGCCCTGAGAACAAATATAAACGTTTGCTTAAATAGCGCAGAGATTGTATCGCGTCTAGCTTAAAGATCAATATCGTACGGCTCAACTAGGGGCTCGAGTGTCTAGTTTTAATCCAAGCAAAAGAAAAATAACAGGAAAGGATTCAGCGACAGCCTAGCTCTTTTTCGCTTCTTGGTTTGGTTTTAGTCTGATGTTAAAGAAATCAAAGAGGTAACATAATGAAAATCGAACACATCGCTATCTGGACGACACAACTTGAACCACTGAAAGAGTTTTACATTAAGTACTTTGGTGCTACCGCTAATCACAAGTATCACAACCCAACTAAGAAGTTCACATCGTACTTTTTGGCGTTTGATGAAGGTTGCCGCCTTGAGTTGATGGAGATGGATGGTGTAAGCGAAACCAAGGGTGAAGCTTATGATCAATTCATCGGTCTGGCTCACTTTTCAATGTCACTTGGTAGTGAGCAGGCGGTAGATGAACTGACCGCCCGTTTGGTGGCTGACGGCTACGAAAAGCTCGATGGACCGAGACGTACAGGCGATGGTTATTGGGAAAGCTGTGTACGAGATCCAGACGGTAACCGCATTGAGTTAACGGTGTAATACCAAATAGGGAAATTTAGACCTTGCGGTTGTTCCTAGTTAGCGAAGGATATAGCAAAGCCAGCTCATGTGAGCTGGCTTTGATGTTTTACAGATATTGTCTGTTAGCCGTAGGCGACACTCGGGAACCAGAGCACTAGCTGCGGCCATACCACTAAGCAGACGAGGGCGATAAGCTGAATCACAATGAATGGGATCACACCTCGGTAAATATCTTTAAGCGCGACGCCTTCTGGGCAAACCCCTTTTAGATAGAACAGGGCGAAGCCTACTGGTGGCGTCAAGAAACTGGTCTGCAATGCCATTGCGACTAACATTACGAACCATACTAAACTCGGGTTATCCACCACACCGTGACCGTCTAGCTCAATGCCTAGGCTTGCAATAACCGGAGCAAGGAGCGGCAGCGCAATCAGCGTTATTTCAATCCAGTCTAGGAAGAAACCAAGCAGAAATACGATTAACAAGATGAAGGCAACAATCCCGTATGGACCAAATGGTAAGCCGCTTAAGAATGACTCAATCAGTTCGTCGCCGCCTAGTTCACGCAGTACTAGCGCGAAACACGAAGCTCCGAGGAAAATCATAAAGATATAAGCCGTGGTTCCATAAGAGGCGAGTAATACTTCCTTGAGTACTTTTAGGTTTAGCTTTCTATTGTACGCGGCAAGAATTGTGGCGCCTAGCGCACCAATGCCTGAAGCTTCCGTGGGTGTCGCAACGCCTGCGAAGATTGAACCAAGCACACAGAAGATGAGCATCACGGTTGGCGTGATGTCTTTGAACACTTGTAGAATCAAGCTCCAATTAACAGGCTCAACATTCTCTGGCACTGGCGCTTTCTCGGGATTCATTTTACCAATAAGCAATATGTAGAGTATGTATAAGCTACCCAGTAGTAGGCCCGGCATGATCGCACCCATGAAAAGGTCGCCAACAGAGAGACCTAACTGATCGGCCATGATCACGAGCATGATCGATGGTGGCAGAAGTATCCCAAGCGTACCTGCTGAAGCCACTGTACCGAGTGCAAGTGGTAGGTGATAGCCTTGGCGCATCATACTTGGTAGAGACATTACCGTAAGCAACACCACTGAGGCTCCGATGATACCTGTCGAGGCCGCAAGGATAATTCCAATAGCCATAACAGTAATGGCAAGGCCGCCGTGTACCTTACCGAACAACGCTTGCATCGACGCCATTAGCTTTTCAGCTATCCCCGATTTATCGAGCATATTGCCCATGAAGATAAACATCGGCAGGGCAACCAGAATCCAGTTGTCCATAATCTTGTAGATTCGGTTAACCACTAAGCCAAGGCTGGTGTAATCAAGTCCGGTAAAGGTATCTAGATAGATGTCAGCGAAGTAGCCGACAGCAGCAAACACAACACCAATCCCACCTAATACATAGGCAACAGGAATGCCTGTGAAAAGTAGTAGGATGAAGGAGCCAAACATGGCGATTACAATCCACTCATTCGCTTCCATGATTCGTTCCTTTTGCTTGTTTATTGCCAAATAGGGTTTCTAAGTTGCGCAGTATCCGCGCGATCATTGAGAGCAGCAGTAAACTAAAACTCAAAGGGATGACGCTTTTGATTAGCCAACGATAAGGCAGGCCGGATGGAGAGGCTGAACTCTCGTTCACGCGCCAAGATTCATAAGCAAAATCGTAGGAGTGAAGAATCACAATCACTACGAAAGGGATGGCTAGTAGCGTAAGGCCAAATAGATCCACTAGCGCTTTCTTGCGTTCTGAGAATTTGTGATAGAACAGATCGACTCGAACATGAAGATTAGATATTTGGGCATAGGCGGTACCAAACATTACGGCTGTTGCGTAGAGGTGCCATTGCAACTCTTCGAGAGCTATCTGCCCGTTGGAGAATACTTTTCTTAGCACTACCTGAATGATGATCACTGCCACTAGAGCGAGGTTTGTCCAAGCCAGAACTTTGCTCACCATGGTAATTAATCGTTCGAGCTGACCATACAAGGGGACATTTGGAGGGGAATACAACACTTTGCTCATTGGTTACTCCTTAAAACCATAGCCGACGCAGCTAGGTTGGCTGCGTCGGTTTACATCCAATTCACTAAAGGTTATTTATTTTGCGTTTCACGAGGTAAGAAGCCATTCACTGCCCACAGCGCGTAGCCTTCACGGAAGGTACTTAAATCAGCCCAAACTTTGTCAAAGAACGGGTCTGCGGCTTTTTTCTCTTCAACCACTTCAAGCCAAGTGTTTTCAAACAGGTTAAGCATTTCGTCATTCCAGTAACGGATCTCAACGCCGTTCTCTTTGGCTTTCTCCATTGCTGCGAACTGCAACGCTTCACCTTCGGCAATCGAGTATGTCATGGTTGCCATACACGTGGTTTCAACCGCGGCTTGTTGGGTGTCGC
>NZ_JATABG010000289.1:0-4718 GCF_036533755.1 Vibrio sp. M260118
AATCATATGCTCGCCTTTCGCGGCAAGAGCATTCAACTCTGACGGTTCAAAATCTTTGTGATCGACAAAACCTTGCTGTACCGCTGGTTTTGCCCCCAATTGTTCAAGTGTATTAAAAAATCTTGGCGGATGCCCAATTCCAGCCATTGCTACTAGACGGCCATCAAGCTTAGCAACATCTTCACGTTGTTGAGTGTTTAGATTGACGGCTTGAGTCGGTTTTAGCACCATTGCCGCTTCATTGCTGTGCGCACTGCCACCATTGGTGATGATAAAGTCCACTTCTGCTAACCTATCCGTTGATTCGCGCAATGGTCCCAAGGGTATTAGAGACTCGTTACCAAAACGTCTTACCCCATCAACCACCACTATCTCAACATCGCGCTGCAGAGCGTAGTGCTGTAGACCGTCATCGGTAATGATGATGTCGACACCAAGTGGCAGCAGCGCCTTTACAGCGTCACTTCTGGTTGGAGAAACCGCAACTGGAGCGCCAGTGCGTTTAAAAATGAGCTTTGGCTCGTCACCACAATGTTTCGCTGACGTTTCGTCTTCAACTAATAACGGATAGATCGGAGCTTTAGCCCCATAACCACGTGACACTACACCCGGCTTATAACCAAGGGCTTGAAGCTTCTCTACCAGCCAAATCACCACTGGCGTTTTACCATTACCACCTGCGGTGATATTACCAACTACGATCACAGGGACTGGCGCTTTGTAACTCGTTCGTTTACCCGTTTGATAATCCGCACGCCTAGAACGACTAATCGAACCAAACAACAAACTTAATGGCCACAAAAGCGGCCATAGTAAGTACTTTAGCGGATGATTCTCAAACCAGATTTTCTCAATCATTAGGCACCGAACTGAATTCTATGTAGCTGTGCATAAGCGCCATCTTTTTCAATCAACTCACTGTGATTGCCGCGCTCAACGATTTCACCTTCGTCAACGACTAAGATCTCATCAGCGTTTTCAATTGTAGAGAGACGGTGAGCAATAACCAGAACCGTTTTGTTCTTCTGCAGCTCATCGAGTGCCGATTGAATCGCCTTCTCAGATTCAGTATCCAGAGCCGATGTCGCCTCATCGAGAATCAAGACAGGAGCATCACGCAGAAGCGCTCGTGCAATCGCAATACGTTGTCTCTGACCGCCAGACAGGCTCGCACCATTTTCGCCAATCATGGTATCAAGGCCATCATCCATGTTATCGATAAAATCCATCGCATAGGCCAAGCGAGCTGCATGCTCAATCTGCTCTCGGCTGTATTGCTCATTCGCCGCGTAAGAGATGTTATTTGCAATAGTGTCGTTGAACAGATGCACGTTTTGCGAAACCAAAGCAAAGTGAGAACGTAGATTGGTCAAGCTGTAATCACGAACGTCGTGGTCATCTAGATAAATGTTACCTGAATCAACATCGTAGAAGCGGGTAAACAGGTTGGCAATGGTACTTTTCCCGGAGCCTGAACGGCCAACCAGCGCCACGGTTTTTCCCTTAGGAATTTTAAAGCTAACATTGCTTAGCGCAGGTTTCTCTTTACCTTCATAGGTAAAGGTAACGTCTTTCACTTCGATTTCGCCGCGCACCTTTTCAACTTGGTATTTTCCGTTATCCTGCTCTGTCTCTAGATCCATTAACGCAAACAGGGTTTGGCTTGCGGCCATACCGCGCTGGAAATCTGATGTGACATTGGTCAGTGCTTTAAGTGGACGCATCAAACCGAACATGGCGGAGAATACAACCGTAAAAGTACCTGGAGTCAGCTCTGTGCGAATTGAATCAACGCTTGCTAAAAATAGCACGACAACCAAAGCAAGAGATGCAATAACTTGGATCACGGGGTTCGCGATTGCCTGAGCCGCAACCAACTTCATCGATTGCTGACGCATGCCATTGCTGACTGAGTCGAAGCGCGCTTTCTCAACTTCTTGACCACCATAGCTCAATACCACTTTATGGCCTTTAAGCATCTGCTCTGCCGAAGAGGTCACACTACCCATCGCCTCTTGCATATTTTTAGAGATCTTACGGAAGCGCTTAGAAACAAAGCTGATACCCCAAGCCACAATTGGCGCAACAACAATCAAAACCAGTGAGAGCTGCCAACTATTCCAGAACATCAAAACCAATAAGCCGATAATGCTCGCTCCCTCGCGAACAATACTCACCAAGGCACGACTGGTAGCTCCAGCAACTTGTTCCGAGTCATAGGTAATGCGCGACAGCAACCCACCTGCTGATTCCTTATCAAAATAGGAAACTGGCATATGCATAAACTGATTAAAGATAGCCCGCCTCATCTCCATCACTACATTGCCAGAAACCCAACTCAAGCAATATGTGGATACGAAACCACTTAGGCCACGCAAAACCATCATACCAAAGATAATGAAGGGTACGATTCTTAGAAAATTCGAGCCGGCGTCTCCAAAGCCCTCATCTAATAGGGGTTTAAGGAGTGACATCATGTAAGTGTCAGCGGCGGCGTTAACAATGAGCGCAACAACAGCGACAGCCAGACCTGCTTTGTACAATCGGATGTAGGTCCACAAGCGCTGAAAGGTTTGCCACGTGGTTTCGTCTTGATTCAGAGACATAGAAGTGCTTATTTTTCTTTTACAATAGAGACGCTATTCTACTCGGTTACGTAGCATCTGCCTATACCAAGTCTTACCTTTGAACTCCCTTAGCGCCGTTACTTGATAAGTTTGTGGATAGAAATCGATTGATATCTGACCATGCTGCCCTGTGTCCATCCATTTCGCTCCAGCATCTTTGTACCTTTGTACCACTGTTTTATTTGGCAATGCCCAGCGACCACTCATCGCTAATGAGGCAATCGCAACCTCTGGGTTCACGGCTTTTACAAACGCAGCAGTGGAAGAAGTTTTACTACCATGGTGAGGAACGAGCAGAATATCGGAATCTAATCGTCCCGGCTTCCTGACCAGTATCCATTCAGCGATGGTCTCTATGTCACCGGCCAACAGCAGAGTTGCCGAACTGGCTTGATGCTTGAGCCTAATAACGCACGAGTGAGGGTTGTATGCACGTAACACTGTCTTCGGTGGCCATATCGCTTCGATAGTGACTTTATCCCATTGCCATGACTTACCTGCAATGCAGGGTGTCACTGAATGATCCCACTGACTGGTTATGACAGTTCTTGGCTGCCATTTGGCTTTGATTTGATCTGCACCGCCCGCATGGTCGTTATCAAAATGGCTAATGGCAAAATAATCTAAGTTATTGATTCCGTGACTTATCATCCAAGGGGTAATGATTTGTTCCGCAATACTCGACGTGTTCCAAGCAGCCCCTGTATCGTACAACAGCGCGCGTTCTCCTTGTTGGACAACAACGGAAAGGCCGTGGCCGACATCAAGAACCACTAACCGCCACAGAGGGGCTTCTCGCCAGTTGCTAATACCTAGCCCAATACAAACTGCTAGAAGAGTAAGATAGCGCTTCGACACTACTCGATTGAGAAACAGCAGCAAAATACCAATCATTAAGCAAGTGAGCGTTTGCCTTGATACATCACTCCATCCCCATTCAGAATAATTCATTGCCCACTGAACCAAGGCTAAACTTCTATCCAATCCCCACCAAGGTAGCATTGGTGATTCAAGCAACAGCTGAGCGCTGAAGGCAACAAACACCAAAGGAATAACAACTAAGGAGAACCAAGGAACAAAGATTAAATTATAGAAGACTGCACCTATACTAACGCCATGAAACAGGTAGATGACTAGGGGCGCCATAAACACAATTAAAAACAGTTGAACCTTAATGGCATCTACAACAAAGTAGCCACGTTTTGTTCGTATTCCCTGGTAGAACAGCAAAATACCCACGGCAATCATCGACATCCATAAACTCGCCGATGCTGCAGCAAATGGGTCGAAACACAATAAAACAGCTAGAACCAGTAACCACTTGTACAAGCTAGGTAAATGTCCTGCTAACTGCTGTAAGAAACACAGTAGTATGCACATAACTAGTGCACGTTGGGTTGGAATGGAGAATCCTGCGAGCCATGCGTAGCAAAGCGCCAGGGTTAAGCCAAGCAGTATCGGCGAATACAATAACAGTCGATGAACTCTGGCTAGTATGATTCCTAATGCCCAGCCTATCGCAAACGCAATACCGACATGTAAACCGGAAATGGCAATCAAATGACTGAGTCCACTCTGTTTAAGCTGTTGCCAGGTTTGCTGACTAATATCATCTCGAATACCAAATAGCAGTGCCAAAACCATGGCTCTATGCTCAAGCGATTCAGTACGAGCTTGAACCGAGGAGATCATCTGCATTCTTACGCTTGGGTTGCTAACGACAAAATAACTCTGTTTCGGCGTAATTGAACCAATCCCTACGATGCCTTGACTCAGAGCATGCAGCTCTGCGTCGTAGCCAACATCATTCATCAACCCGACGATGGGTTTGATTTTGATATGCGCTGAAAGCTGGTCTCCCAAATTCAGTAACGTTGGGCTGTTTAAACGTATCTTAGGTTGGTTTAAAGTGGTTAAGGCTTCACCATTGATTGATCTAACTACAACAATGCCCTGAAAGCCGAAATTTATTGGCCTAAAAAGGCTGTCAACGTCCGCGATTATGGTAATATCCCGACCAGCTTGAAAAAGCATTTCTGTTTGATATCGCAATAAGTTGCCGTGCATCAGGATGACAACACACGCTAAGGC
>NZ_JATABG010000290.1:0-4689 GCF_036533755.1 Vibrio sp. M260118
GTCAGCCGATCAAGGACTCGTTGAACAGTTTTTAGATGCAATGTGGATGGAGAGGGGCTTGTCTGAAAATACCCTCGCTTCCTATCGCAACGATCTTGTTAAGCTTTTGCAATGGATGGAAGCCAATAACTATCGTCTCGATTTTATCAGCTTAGCGGGATTACAAGACTATCAGAGTTGGTTGATGGAGGAGGGGTACAAACAGACTTCTCGTGCCAGAATGTTATCGGCCATTCGCAGGCTATTCCAGTATTTGCATCGTGAGAAAGTGCGCGCAGATGACCCTAGTGCACTATTGGTTAGCCCTAAGCTTCCTAAGCGGTTGCCAAAAGATCTTACCGAAGAGCAAGTTGACGCTCTGCTTGATGCGCCTGATCCTAACGATCCCATTGAGCTGCGCGATAAGGCGATGCTCGAACTGCTCTATGCAACGGGCTTACGTGTGACAGAGTTGGTCAGTTTGACGATGGAAAATATTAGCCTGCGCCAAGGGGTGGTAAGAGTGACGGGTAAGGGGGGTAAAGAGCGCTTAGTCCCGATGGGTGAAAATGCCGTCGATTGGATTGAAACTTTTATCCACCAAGGCAGGTCTGAACTACTTGGAGAGACGACATCTGATGTGGTTTTTCCGAGTAAACGAGCTAGGCAAATGACCCGTCAGACGTTCTGGCACCGTATAAAACACTATGCGGTTCTTGCGGGGATTGATACTGAACATCTCTCTCCTCACGTGTTAAGACATGCCTTTGCAACCCACTTACTTAACTATGGCGCAGATTTGCGTGTGGTGCAGATGCTGCTAGGGCATAGTGACTTGTCTACGACACAAATTTATACTCATGTTGCTACAGAGCGACTGAAACAGCTACACAGTGAGCATCATCCAAGAGCTTAATCGCTCGTGGTCACAACTAAATCGATTTAAGGTGAATTGAATGCGCGTATTACGCCGAATGACTCTACTTACCCTGCCTTTATTACTGGCGACGCAAAGCGTTTCAGCGGGTGATACTAAATTTGATAAAGCTCAACTCGAAGAGCATTTTGCCAAGCTAGGGCTTGAGGTGAAGGACATCGTTCCTGCGGATATTGATGGCTTAGTAGAAGTGCAAACGAGTGGTGGGATTCTATTTGCTTCGCCAACTGGTGAATACTTTATCACTGGTACTCTATACAAATTAGATGCAAGTGGTAAGTACGAAGACGTTCTAGCCAAGCGCCAAGCGCCAATCAATGCGGCTAAAATCGAAGCGTTTAAAGATAGCATGATTGAGTTTAAAGCTAAGGATGAAAAGTACGTTATAACGGTCTTTACTGATATTACTTGTGGCTATTGTGTTCGCTTACACAGCCAGATGAAAGACTACAACGATTTAGGTATAACCATTCGTTACTTAGCGTTCCCACGTCATGGCGCTACAGGCTCAACAGCCGACCAAATGGCAGCTATCTGGGGAGCTAAAGATCCACAGACTGCCATGCATAACGGTAAAGTGAGACGTGAGTTCCCTGAAAGAGGTGAGGACTTTGCTAAGTATCAAGAGCTGATCAAACAGCACTATGCATTAGGTAAAGAGCTTGGCATCAGTGGTACACCAGCGATCTTCTTGCCAAACGGTGAAATGGTCGGTGGATACCTACCTCCAGAACAGATGTTACTACGCTTACATCAAGTACCAAAGTCGTAAGCATATCCAATCTGCCGTCCAATTAGCCAATAACATAAGTTCGTTGGATGGCATCCATGATGTCGAACTGAACCTATCACTATGATTGAAATTCAACGCCGCCCTGAACCTGACCTATCCTCACTACCAGACCCCATAGCACCTCTACTTAAGCGCATTTATGCTAGCCGAGGCGTGACGTCTCAGCAGCAGCTCGATACCACGGCGCGAGCATTACACTCGTACCAAGAGCTGTATGGTATTCAAGCTGCCGTTGAGCTGCTATTTGAATCTATTCAACATAACAAGCGCATCATTGTGGTTGGGGATTTTGATGCAGATGGCGCGACCAGTTCAGCACTTTCAGTTTTAGCATTGCGTATGCTTGGCTCTCAAAATGTTGACTATCTTGTGCCAAACCGCTTTGAAGATGGTTATGGCTTGAGCCCTGATGTTGTTGATCAGGCAATCGAGATAGGTGCTGAAGTGATCATGACGGTCGATAACGGCGTGTCATCGATTGATGGAGTGCGATATGCCAAACAGCAAGGTTTAAAAGTTTTGGTCACGGACCACCACTTGCCGGGACACGAACTGCCAAATGTTGATGCTATGGTTAATCCAAACCTTCAACAGTGTGCATTCCCATCTAAAGCGCTAGCTGGTGTTGGTGTCGCATTTTATCTGATGATGGCGCTGTGTGTTCATATGCGCAAAATCGGTTGGTTTGCTCAACAAGGTATGGCAGAGCCAAAATTGATGGAACTGATTGACTTAGTTGCGTTAGGTACAGTGGCAGACGTTGTACCACTGGATGAAAATAACCGCATCCTTGTTCATCAAGGTTTGCAAAGAATTAGAGCGGGTAAAGCCCGTCCGGGGATTCAGGCGTTAATTGAAGTTGCCAAACGTGATGCTCGTCGACTGGTCGCCTCTGATTTCGGTTTTGCTTTAGGGCCGCGTATTAACGCTGCGGGTCGTCTGGATGATATGTCCTTCGGAGTTGAATTATTGATGTCGAATAACATTCATGCTGCGCGTCGTATGGCGAGTGAACTTGATGGACTTAACCAAACTCGTAAAGAGATTGAAGAGGGTATGAAGCAAGAAGCGATGGCTTTTTGTGAGCGCTTGCAGTTTGGCAACAATGACATGCCCCATGGCTTGGTACTGTTCCAGCGTGATTGGCACCAAGGGGTGATTGGTATTCTTGCCTCGCGTATCAAAGAGAAATTTCACCGTCCAGTGATTGCTTTTGCTGATGGTGGTGAGGGGACGATTAAAGGCTCTTGTCGCTCGATTCCAGGCCTGCACATGCGTGACACGCTTGATCGTATCGATACCCAGAACCCTGGTTTGATCCTCAAGTTTGGTGGTCATGCGATGGCGGCAGGTTTAACTATTCAGGAGAAGGACTTCGAACGTTTTTCGCGGCTGTTCGATCAAGCCGTAAAAGAGGACTTAGATGAAGCTGCGCTTAAAGGTGTGATCTTGTCTGACGGAGAACTAAAGCCTGAAGAGTTCTCAATGCATGTTGCTGAAATGCTTCGCGCTGGTGGACCTTGGGGACAAGCCTTCCCTGAACCTCTGTTTGATGGCGAGTTTAAAGTGCTTCACCAGAAACTGGTTGGTGAGAAACACCTGAAACTGATGCTAGAACCTCTACACAAGGGGCATCCAACCAATATTATGATTGATGGCATTGCATTCAATGTTGATCTGCGCCGCTGGCCAGATGCGTCAGTAAAAACCGTTCGTTTAGCCTATAAACTTGATATTAACGAGTTCCGTGGTAATCAGTCATTGCAGCTGATGATTGATCATATTGAGGCGAAATAAGAGTAGAAACGAGAACGCGTTGCTCCGAGATCGGGCTGCGCCCGCGAGAATCGAGAATGATATATGGTCAGTAGCTCGGATTCTTCTGCTGGGGTATTTCATAGAGCGAGTAGATAACCTTCATAGATTTCTGCTCGCTTTATGAGATCCCCAACTCGTTCGTGCCTCACTCTTGAGGATGACGTTGCATAGTATGCCTTGATGTCAGTATGGTCATTTCATAGAACGACGAAGGAGTGAGTAGGGAATCTCTATGTATTCTTAGTTAATGTCTAGAGATCCCCGACTCGGTCGTACCTCCCTCTCGGTGATGACGATCTAAATAAAAAGTTGACACTCTTGATCAATCCTTAAAAGCTGACTCGCCACTCGCCACTCGCCACTCGCCACTCGCCACTCGCCACTCGCCACTCGCCACTCGCCACTCGCCGACATATTCCGTTCATATCTCTTTAAAACTTACCAATTAAACTGTGACACCTAGCACGTTTTATTCCCATCTGTTTATATTTTGTAATTGGTCAGACCATTTGGATTGCTGTTTTAATCATCTAATGTTGTCAAACTGTTGCTGTATGTCTTGTTCTATGATTTAGGTCAATTTTTGTCTGGAACTTGCGTTTTAATTATGTTAATTTTCTTGCCAACTTGAAATTGGTAATACCAATTGACTGCAAAACGAGTAGAAGAAATATAAATATGGCTTATCAAAGGATTCGTCAGCCAAAACTCTCTGATGTGATTGAACAGGAGTTAGAAAGGTTGATAGTGGAAGGAACATTGTCTCCGGGGCAACAACTGCCACCAGAGCGTGAGCTAGCTAAGCAGTTCGATGTCTCCCGTCCGTCAATCCGAGAGGCCATTCAACGCCTCGAAGCGAAACGTCTTCTTACTCGCCGTCAGGGTGGTGGCACATTTGTTAGTGAGAGTATCTGGACCAGCTTTTCAGATCCTCTGCTAAATTTACTCTCAAGCCACTCTGAAACTCAGCTGGATTTGCTTGAAACTCGCCATGCGATGGAAGGTATTGCCGCTTATTTTGCAGCCGTTCGTGGTACCGAAGAAGATTTTGCGCGTATTCAAGCTTGCTTGAAAAACATTAGCGAAGAGCAGACAAAAAAGAACGTTGAAGCCGAGGCCGCTGCCGTAATGCAGTTTCTTATAGCTCTAACAGAAGCCGCTC
>NZ_JATABG010000291.1:0-4688 GCF_036533755.1 Vibrio sp. M260118
CGGCACCTAGCGGCAAACTTACTGCATACTATGCCTTCACAATCGAATTACTGTGAGACTCTACACGCTGAGACTAGTTTAACGGAATCAGTGTTGAGTGATATGCTTGATCGGGTGACATCAGGTACCTTATTGCTTGATGGTGTAGAACAGCTCTCCGAGCCCTGTCAACGGATACTGGCACAGCATTTGATCGCCAATGAAAGGGAAGGCAAGGGGGTTAGGGCGATTGCCATTTTTGGCAAAGATCCTGAGCAGCTTATCGCGGAGCAAAGTCTTATTCCCGAGCTGTACTATGTTTTGAATCAGGGTGTAATAGAGATGCCAGCGCTGCGGCAAAGACCCGATGATGTGGTGGTATTGTTCCATCACTTCTTGAAACAGAGTTGTCTCAAGTTAGGTAAAGTGATCCCTAAAGTTGAGCCGAATTATCTTTCTGTATTACGTGGTCATTTATGGCCAGGAAACGTTCGAGAGCTAAGAAATGTGGCTGAACTGTTTGCGGTTGGCATCGTAAAGCTGACGGGAAAAGACAAAATTTATACGCAAGCGGAAACCATGCTGCCTCTGGATGAGCTTGTCGATGACTTTGAGAAGGGCGTGATCGAAGACGCATTGTTCCTTCACTCAGGGCGCGTTAGTGACGCTGCGGAGTATTTAAAAGTACCGCGTAAAAAACTCTATTTAAGAATGAAAAAGCATGGCATAGACAAAGACTCATTTAAAAGTAGATAAAAGAAAGCCCCACCTAAAAAAGTGGGGCCGTTTCGCTAGTACCAGTCATCTTCAGGGAATACCTTCCCTTCTGGAGCATATGGATCGTCATCAAACGGGTGTTCTGATTTGTTTCTCAGACTATCCAGTTGATGTTCAAGCATTCGTACGGTGTCGTAGTCACCTTCTGAGCAAGCAACATATATTTGTTGCTCCAGTGCTCTGATGCTGTCATTGATAGCCATAATCACCTCCCTAAGCGTGTTCTACCCTTCATTCTTGAATCTGCAGCTTCAATTATTCAGGGTATATTCGCAGTTGAACAGTTCTACCTATTCTCAAATCTATTGTAGTCAAGTAGACCGAATTCGATAGGTTGATCTTGCTTATACCATGCATGAACTCGGTCACTAAATGGCCAGAATTTGTCTGAGCTACGACGAATAGCAAAGGCATCTAATAACTTAACGTAATCCTCTTCGCTGGATATATTTTTCAGCATTTCGACTAATTGCGGCACTTGGTGTTCTTTCAAATCAAGATACGCAGCAGGATAGCTACCGATCACTCCACGGACTAAAGTTAAGTCATCATTGGCGATATCACGGTTGCTCTCTTCGTCGAACAAGCTTGAAATGTTGGTATGGGCATTGTTGTGTAACAGGGTATAAAGTTGCTGCTGTCCATTCTCGGCCTCAATCATTAACATCATGATTTGTGGCAGATAAACCAGCCCTTTGCCCTTGATATCATCGATGGTGCGCAGCAGTTCTTCGTTCTCAAGCTTCATTCCTGTTTGCTCAATCTTAAATCGATTGGTTAGCACAGGATCGAGCTGGGTTTGCAATATATCAAACAACTCTGCTTTCGGGTTGTCGGTTTGATAGGGTACCTGAGTCGGCTGATCGAACGGTTTAACGTTACGCAGTAAGAAGTCGCTCAGTTGGGCACTTTGGTCTTTGTACCAGCTAGAGTGCTCTTTATGGCGCATATCACGTGGTAGCAGAGCGATAAAGTTACTTTCACCTTCCAAGCGCAAGAAGTCCATAAACATGCGGGTCATCAGTTGGTGACCAAAGTTACCGTAAACATCGAATCCGGCTACTAGCAAGTAGTGAATACGCTCAACCAGTGCGTAGTCGAGTACCCAAGCAGTTTTTGGCGGTTTACCGACCAACCCTTGCACTACCGACGCGCTATCAAAGTGTCTGAATACAGTTAGCGCGGCATTGGAGTTGACGCCGTTGCCTGTCCAGATCACGTCGGTTGTTAAGTGTTTTCCACCTTCAAACCACTGGTTAATAAACTCAGACTTGGCTTCAAGATAGCGCGCTTGTTGGCGAGAGTAGGATACCCAGTTGGTGATCGGTAGAGTGTTGCTTTCAAGCTCTCCCGGCAGTTTAAGGTTATCTGCTTGTGAGCGATAAAATTCATTCACTTCAGGCAGGTCGGCTTTTTCCGGGTCTAAGAAGAACACCCAGAATCTGTCATTGATAACGTTAAGCGCCAATTGCCCACGGCACACCGGGCCTTTGATAAAGGCATTGATGGTGTTCTGTGCGTTGTCGAGCATAAAACTAAATCGAGCTTTTACCGGTAAATCGATAAAGGCTGTCATTGGGTTAGCGGCAATTTCAGGTGTATAGCCAGGTAATTTAGCGACGCTGTAATCGGTATCGATAAACCACTCTCTCCACTGACGAAAGCGCTCACTGTTTAGGGCATAAGGCATGTGAGTTTTATCGACGATTGTGCCTTGCTCTGGTACTAAACGATAATAAACGCGCGATACGCCTGGGTCGTCATAGGGTCTGCGCGTTGCGATACGCTTTAGCGGTTGACCTGGCGGTGTAGTTGAACGAACAAGAGTAAAGAAGCGCGGTTGCTCTTGCTCAAGTTCAGAGAAGTAAAGGTGCGATAAGAACAGGTGCTCGTAGATGTAACGCGCTGCAAGTTGAACTTTACGTGGGCTCTTGTTAAGCATGGTCTCGTACTGGGTGACCAATTGGCTTTCAGCAGGAGTGAGCGGTATTGGCTGGTTCATATGAGCGCCATCTTGCAGCCAATTAATTAGGGTCGAGTATTCGTTGGAGTCGAGATTTGGCATCCCGTAAGGCATCCCCCAAGTTGGGTAGTCTTGCGCGTACTGGTCATACTCTTCAATTGTCGGGCAGACCTGTGTTCGGTCGATGGCGAAGTCAAAGCCTTCAAGCTGCTTTTGATCAGGAAGAGGGTGCGCCTCTTTTTGCATCAACATACGTGCAATTAACCCTGCCTCCAGGTTGGCGGTTGGGTTTTGCATACGCTCATTGAGCACGGGGTGGAACCCAAAATCTCGCCACTCTTGGGTAGTTTGGGCATCTTCAAATAGTCGATGAGGTGTAGCAGCAGTAAGACGCGTTCCTTGGTAGATCAACTCTTTGCTAGAGCCTCGGTCGATACCTTCGACAGAGGACATTTTAAGCTGACATGGCGCGTCGTAACATGCATGACATACCACGCAGCGGTTATCGATAATTGGCTTTACTTCTGTGAGGAAGAAATCGCTTTCGACACTGCCAAGATCTTCTCTGCGCTCTTGTACACTTGCTTTACCAAACAACTGGTCATAGTTCAAGCCTGCGTAAGTAGCACAGCCCGCGAACGATAAAACGATCGCCATCATTAAAAAGGTGCGTAAATTCATTTGGATACACGTAGTGGCTATTGGACTTACTAATTGCAGCAGAAAGTTTGTAGATAATCAAACTATAGAAACGCTGAATGATTAATTAATTGGTACGCCATAAGATTAAGGTTGGATTAATTATTGCCAGAGTGAGCGCCGTTACCTTGCGGGCAAGTATCGGTTCGATACCCTTAGAAAATGTATTACCAACCCAAATACGTATCAAAGGAGAACCGCAACGATGCGTAATGCGAGAACGTGGTTTATATATTTGTTCCCTCTTGTATTGATTGTCACGCTCGTCAGTGTGAAATGGCTGACCGATGAGAAGCGAGAGCATATCAAACAGCATGAGCAAAACATGTCTATCATCATCGACAACATTGTCGCCGGCACAAGTGATGCTTATCAGTGGCCGATGAAAACAACGGGCATTCTCCAAGATTATGCTGAGTTTGGTCAGGCACCAAGGTTTCCAAACCTTTATCATTCCGCTGTGGACTATTTTGCTACCCCAGGGACCGAGGTCTATGCGATAGCGGACGGAGTTGTATTCTATTCTGAACACCAAGACAGTTATGGTGGCGTAACTGTGATAGAACATCCGCAAGACGGCTTATATTCGTTGTATGGGCATGTATCGACGAGGCATTGGTTAATAGGAGCAGGTCAGCGAGTAAGAAAAGGGGATTTGGTTGGGTACATTGCGGAAACTGACGAAGGTTACGGAATTGGAATCGTGCCTCATCTTCATTTTTCTATTCGCTTGGGCTCACCCTCCGATTATCCAAGTAGTGGTCGTTCAAACTGGATGACTGGCTACACGACGGAACATCCGGTTTTCCATCAGTTTATTGATCCAGGCTATTTCATTGCTCAGTCTAAGTATTTCCACCGTGGCGTGTGAGGAAAAAACCAGCGGTGGTTAGCCGCTGGTTTTCTTTGGTACTAGTTCAACAAGGCGTTGATGTCATCGATCATAATCTGAGTTGCTTGAATTCCACTTGCAGAAATATACCAAGCATGGGGATTCAGATAATGAACATGTCCATTTTTTACCGCGTCGGTTTGGCTAATAAGTGAGTTATTTAGCTTTTTGAATGCTTCGCCGGACTCACGCCCAATTGCTTGGTCTCTATCTAACACCAGCAAATACGGAGGGTTAGCTTCAGCAATATATTCATAGCTAATTAAGTCTCCGTGTGCTTTGTTCGCTTTGTTAGCCGTGACCTCAGAGAATCCAAACAACTCATACAGGGCAGCAAAGCGAGATTGAGCTCCAAACACCGAGACTTTACCGCCATTG
>NZ_JATABG010000292.1:0-4686 GCF_036533755.1 Vibrio sp. M260118
ATATTAACTTTGTTGGTGATACCTGTACTTTATTACGTAGCGATGCGAAGACGGTTTGCGTAAACCAAGAGAAAACCCCGCGATTCGTCGCGGGGTTTTTCTATAGCGTGAAACTCATTGGGCAGTGATCACTCAGTTGATACTTTAAAACCTCGGTAATTGGAAATAGGTTTTGAATCGGTTTAGAAATGTTTAGCCCCTTACTGGTCACTACATGGTCAATCAAAGAACGAAACTGATGGGCGCGCTGTGGATTGTTACGAGATTTCACTTTGCACAGTGCTTTGGTTTCATTTGACGCGAGTGTTGCATCTGTGCCTTTAGCGATGACTTTCCAAAGCCAATCATCATGAAAGTTCAAATTATGATTGAAATCGCCTAAGACAATATAGGTTTCACCTCGACGTTCGCGGCTTTTAATCCATTTATTTAAAGATTGTCCCTGCTGTTTTAGCGTGCGACAGTCACGGCTTGTATTATAAGCACCAGAGCAACGCACTTTTAGGTGAACAGATAGTGCGTGTATAGGCTCATTTGAGTGCGGATAGAACACAATATAGCTGGCAAATCTAAGTTTACTGTTTGGGTTGTTATCCAATTTCACATCGGGTTTGTCCACCACTGTGATACCGCGCTTAACCGCAAAGCCTGTATACTGATTAATATTATCAAACTGGAGGCTTGAATTGTCTTTTTGACTCCGTTGTGAGAAAAACAGCTGATAGTCTTGCCCTACTACCTGCTTTAGCGCCTTTGCATCATTGACTTCTTGAAATGCTATTACCTTGCTATCCATTGACTTAAAGTGGCGTCTCAAGGCCAAAAAATCTTCCTCACTTCGCAATGAGGCTGTAAATCTGTTTGATGGTGCGCTGGTCAGCCATTCTATATTCCACGTCGAGATAGTCATTTCGGATGAAATAGAAGGTAGCGATGTGAATAAGAGTAATAAAGCAAATAGTGACCAATTTTTAGCACGCAGCATAGGATCAATCCAAGTAGTTTTATCGCAGCCTTTATTCTACAAGAGGTTGAAAAAATTCAAGTGGGATTCGTACCATTTTTTTAATTTTCATCATTTTCTTTCCAACTGAGATCGGTGCCACTAGATTCGATTTGATCTTGAGCGGGGCTCCAATTTTATTGATCGAAATCAATACTTTTTCCAGTGTCATTTCGTTTAATACGGCACAACATATAGTGTCAGTCGAATAATAAATCGCCCTATATAGTGTGTTTGTGGATAACTCTGTGAGTATGCTGGGGTAAGGAGAAAAGGTGAAACCTATCGTAATCAAGCGGGATGGCTCAAGAGCTCCGTTTAGCAGGGATCGTATACAGGCTGCAGTGGAATCAGCAGCAGAGCTGGTAGATAAAGAAATCGCAATTTATGCACTTAATGTGGCATTAGCGGTAGAGCTCCAGCTAAAAGATCACGATGAAGTACACATCCACGACATCCAAACTCTAGTAGAAAATGAGTTAATGCAAGGGCCTTATAAGTCACTTGCTCGTGCTTACATAGAATATCGCCACGACCGCGATATGGCTCGTGAGAAGCAAAGCGCGTTAACTCGTGAAATCGAAGGCTTAATCGAAGAGAGTAACGTTGACCTCATCAATGAAAATGCTAATAAAGATGGCAAGGTTATTCCAACACAGCGCGACCTACTAGCAGGTATCGTTGCGAAGCACTACGCGAAGACACACATTTTACCGCGTGATATCGTTCAAGCTCATGAGATGGGTGATATTCACTACCACGATTTAGACTACGCGCCGTTCTTCCCAATGTTTAACTGTATGCTTATCGATCTAAAGGGCATGCTAACTCACGGCTTTAAAATGGGTAACGCGGAGATCGATACGCCTAAATCTATTTCTACTGCAACGGCGGTGACGGCGCAAATTATCGCTCAGGTTGCTAGCCACATTTATGGCGGTACGACCATCAACCGGATTGATGAAGTACTAGAACCATACGTGATGACAAGTTACGACAAGCATCTTGAGATCGCAAAAGAATGGGATATCCCGAACCCGAAAGAGTTTGCTGCTGCTCGTACGGAGAAAGAGTGTTATGACGCATTCCAATCATTGGAGTACGAAGTAAACACATTGCACACAGCTAACGGCCAAACGCCATTCGTTACCTTTGGCTTCGGCCTAGGTACAAGTTGGGCATCTCGCCTTATCCAGCAGTCGATCCTTAAGAATCGAATTGCCGGCTTAGGTAAGAACCGTAAGACTGCGGTATTTCCAAAGCTAGTCTTTGGCATTAAAGATGGCCTTAACCATAAGCCAGAAGACGCGAACTATGATATTAAGCAACTTGCGCTTGAGTGTGCGTCAAAGCGGATGTACCCAGACATTCTTAACTACGATAAAGTAGTCGAGATCACTGGTTCATTTAAGACGCCTATGGGTTGCCGTAGCTTCCTTGGTACCTACGAAGAGAATGGTGAGTTAATCCATGAAGGTCGTAACAACCTTGGTGTTGTTAGCCTTAACTTGCCACGTATTGCCATCGCTGCAAAAGGTGATGAGAAGCAGTTCTATAAGCTACTTGATGAGAGACTTGACCTTGCCCGTCGTGCTCTGGAAACGCGTATTTCTCGTCTAGAAAATGTTAAAGCTCGCGTCGCTCCTATCTTGTACATGGAAGGTGCTTGTGGTATTCGCCTTAAAGCGGACGAGCCAATTGCTAACATCTTTAAAAATGGTCGTGCTTCAATTTCACTGGGTTACATCGGTATCCATGAAACGATTAACGCGCTATGCAGCAATGATACGCACGTTTACGATGATTCTGAGCTCAGACAAAAAGCTATCGATATCGTTAAGTACCTGAAAAACCGCGTTGACCAATGGACTGAAGAGTCGGGTTACGGTTACAGCTTGTACGGTACACCAAGTGAGAACCTATGCAGTCGCTTCTGCCGCATTGATACTAAAGAGTTTGGTGTGATTGAAGGCGTAACAGACAAAGGTTACTACACTAACAGCTTCCACCTAGATGTAGAGAAAAAGGTAAACCCATACGATAAGATCGATTTCGAGATGCCTTACCCGCATATCTCAAGCGGTGGCTTTATCTGTTACGGTGAGTTCCCTAACATGCAGCGCAACGTAGAAGCGTTAGAGAACGTATGGGATTACAGTTACAGCCGTGTACCTTACTACGGTACTAATACACCAATCGATGAGTGTTACGAGTGTGGCTACACAGGTGAGTTTGATTGTACGAGTAAGGGCTTTACCTGTCCTAGCTGTGGCAACCATGACTCTACTAAGGTGTCAGTAACTCGGCGAGTATGTGGTTACTTAGGTAGCCCAGATGCTAGACCGTTCAACTTCGGTAAACAAGAAGAAGTGAAACGTCGCGTTAAGCACCTGTAGAATTGAGCTTATAACCTTCGACATGAGCCCTAGATGTTAGGGCTCATTTTATTTAAAGATTAATGCCATGAACTACCACCAATACTATCCAATCGATGTCGTTAACGGACCAGGTACGCGCTGTACCTTGTTTGTGTCTGGTTGCGTGCATCAATGTAGAGGTTGTTATAACCAGTCGACACAAAGGCTGGATTCTGGTGTGTTGTTTACTCAAGAAGCCGAAGACAAAATTATTACTGACCTCAACGATACTAGAGTTAAGCGTCGTGGCCTGTCGCTGTCGGGAGGGGACCCACTACATCCTGCCAACGTGCCAAGTATCCTAAAACTGGTCAAACGTGTGCGTGAAGAGTGCCCGGGAAAAGACATTTGGCTATGGACGGGTTATACGCTTGCTGAACTTGATCAAGCCCAACAAGAGGTCATTCAGTACATAGATACATTGATTGACGGTAAGTATGAACAAGACAAACGCGACCTAAATCTTGAGTGGCGCGGAAGTTCCAACCAGATCATTCATAGATTTAAACTCTAATCCTAGACAGAATATCTCGCTATAGCGGATGCAATAGTTGCGAAATTGTTAACGTTGTTTGGGTTTTAATCCTGTTTTGCACTGCTGCGATGAATTTTTATTTCTAGATTTCTCTAATAGATGATAACTTGAAGGCCATTACTTGAATTTCAAAGGGTTGTGACTTTCATGTTCTCACATCTACCGACTCCAACATTGGATCCTATTCTCTCTTTATCCGTTGCGTACCGTAACGATCCCCGCAGTGAAAAAGTCGATCTCGGCATTGGGGTATATAAAAACAGCGCTGGTGAAACACCAGTTATGCGCGCGGTAACTCAAGCTCAAGACATTGTTGTCGCAGAGCAAAAAACCAAATCTTATGTGGGCCTTGCTGGCTGTGAAGAGTTCAACCAATCTATGGTTAACTTACTGCTAGACGGCACTTCCGCAATGGACCGTGTGGCTGCGATTCAAACGCCTGGAGCCAGTGGTGCACTGCGCATGTTGGGCGATTTGATGAAAGTCGCTCAGCCAAACACGACAGTCTGGATCTCGAATCCTAGTTATGTCAATCACCGTCCAGTGATGGAAGCAGCAGGCTTAAAGGTCAAACACTACAGCTACTTTAGCCCTGAAACTAAGCAAGTTGATGTTGATAAAATGATGGCGGACCTTTCTCAAGCGGGTCCGGAAGATGTGGTACTTCTGCATGGTTGCTGCCATAACCCGACTGGCGCTGACATCGATTTTTCTGCGTGGCAGGCGATTAC
>NZ_JATABG010000293.1:0-4670 GCF_036533755.1 Vibrio sp. M260118
TTCTTAGCCGAACTTTGGATGACGGATTGATTTCAAGCTTGCTAGAGCGTTTGGAGTCTTCTTCAGCACTTGAAAAAGCGCATCTACTGATTGAGCCCAACCTCCTCTCTAGCGTTGTAAATTCGGAGTTTGGTGCTGATTTGCAAAGCGACCTTTCCCGAGTAAAACCCTACGCAGTCTGGGAAGAAAATCTGCTAAAACTACCCATTGAAGTTGACCATCAGGTTGTGGGCGAACTTGCGGTATTGGTCAACGAAGAGGGAATGAGTCGCGACTTTGTCGTCAGTCAGATGTTGTTAGTTGGCGAGTTGCTCTGCAGTGCCTTGAGTCGTCAAATCATAGTCAACAGTCACCAAGACGCGCGTGCTCGAGCAGAAGAATCTGAACGTTCAACTAAAGAGTTTGTGGCGATGATCAACCATGAACTCAGAACCCTCTAAATGGCCTATTAGGTAGCGCAGAGCTTCTTGAAAGTACACCGCTTGATGAAGAGCAGCGAACTCTGCTGGCGAACTTAACCCATTCTGGGGATCTTCTTCGCCATATCATTAATGACATTCTTGATTTCAGCAAAATGAACGCCGGGATGATGGAGTTAATACCGTCCGAGTTCCAATGGTCCGATTTACGAGACATGGTAGTTGGGATTTTTGAGCCTAAGGCTCGAGAAAAGGGGATTGAGTTTACTATTGAAGAGTGTGGAGATTTACCTTGCGGATTTATTGGTGACTTTGAGCGTTTGGGGCAGATATTAGTTAACCTTGTTGGTAATGCAGTTAAGTTTACTGCTGAAGGCTCAGTGCTGTTGACCACTCGTTGGCAAGATGGCCGTTTACATATCTCTGTAGTCGATACTGGCATTGGGATCGCAAAAGCAGCGCAAAAAGAACTGTTTACTCCGTTTGTTCAAGTAGATAGAACCGCTAAACGTAACTTTGAAGGAACTGGATTAGGTCTTGCGATTTGTAAGAACTTAATTGAGCTGATGTCTGGAACCATTGAACTTAAAAGTGAAGTTGGCAAAGGCAGTTGTTTTGATATTGTCATTCCTTTGAAAACGACGGCTAAGATTGCGTCGAGCAGTACACGTTCAGAAAGTGATAGCGAGTTTAAGGCCGTTGAGCAATTATCAATTCTGGTGGTTGATGACATTAGAATGAACCAAGTCATTATCAATCAGATGCTGAAGAAGATGTCGATCTCTCCAGATATAGCTAATAATGGCGTCGAAGCGATAAAAGCTATCTCAGACAATAGTTACGATTTGATCTTTATGGATTGTCGCATGCCGGAAATGGATGGTTTTGAGGCTACGGCTTATCTGCGTGAACAGGAATATCGTCTGCCGGTAATCGCTCTTACTGCGGGAACAACCTTAGAAGAGCGCGAGAAGTGCATTCAGTGTGGAATGGATGACATCTTAACTAAACCGTATACGGCCAAAGATCTCAGGCTTATGATAGAAAAATGGGCCTAATGCTCACATCAGACCCATACTAGGCTACTGAGCTAGGACGGGTAATATCCGGCTCAATTTATCGAGTGTCTCTTGATACTCTGCATCGCATTGACTGTCAGCGACCAGACCGCCTCCCGCCCATACGTTTATTTTGCCTTGTTCCGCGACTAGGGTGCGAATGGTAATGCTGGTATCCATATTGCCATGACGACTGATATAGCCGATGCTGCCACAGTACGCACTGCGACGGTGTGGTTCCAGCTCTTCGATGATTTCCATTGCGCGCACTTTGGGAGCGCCAGTAATCGAGCCACCAGGGAAAGATGCTTTGAGAAGGTCGGTCGCATTATGCTGTGCATTGAGTTCAGCACATACGGTACTCACAAGGTGATGCACCGCAGGGAAGCTCTCTATATCGAACAGTTTAGGGACGTGGACTGTACCGGGCTTGGCAACGCGACCAATGTCGTTCCTTAGTAGATCAACAATCATCAGGTTTTCGGCTTGATCTTTCTCTGCATTCGCTAGGTCATGCGCCGCTTGCGTATCGGTGTGTGGATCGCTGCTTCTTGGACGTGTGCCTTTAATCGGCTTAGTCTCAATTTTGTTCTCTTTTAGCTGCAGGAAACGCTCCGGAGAAACGCTTAGAATTGCTCCGAGGTCAGTGCGGATGAAGGCGGAAAATGGGCCTTGGTTAACTTGTTCAAGTTTTTGATAAGCATCCCATTCACTGCCTTGGTATGAGGCGCTAAAACGTTGCGCTAGATTTATTTGATAGCAGTCGCCAGAGCGCAGGTACTCTTGAACTTGAGCAAACTTTTCGCCATAACTCTGCTTGGTCATATTTGATTGCCAATCGCTGGTTAGCGAGAACTCGGTTGAGTTTTGCACTTGTTGTGAGCAGAGCCAAAGCCACTTCTGTTCAACGTCTACTCCAACAACAACGGCAGACTGTTGTTGGTGGTCGACAACCAATGCCCAATCATACAAACCAATCGCCATATCGGGTGTTTTAAGGTCATCGCAGGCGATAGTCGGGATGCGTTCTACATGGCGTCCTAAGTCATAAGCAAAATAACCTAGCGCGCCACCAACAAATGGCAGCTCACCCGAGTAATCAATATTTGGCAATAACTCAGCCTGCAATCTATTTAACAGATCGAACGGGTTTTGGTTTGATGTCTCTTTGTTTCCTCTACGGCACACATAGCTTGTCTCACCAAGTGTAGTGATAGTCGCAATAGGTTGACTAACCAATACATCAAATCGGCTGTCTACATGAGTCCTAGATGGTGAACGTAGCAACATCGACCAAGACTGGTTCTGGATCGACGAAAAATGCTGCGTCGCTAGGTCGGGTTGGTAGGGAATCGATTTGATTTCTAAGCAATTTGGCTTGATGTTATTCATTTGTGTAATTTGTGACAAAGAGATCACTGATTGCATGGCGTGTTGAGGAAAGCAAGAGTATCATAATGACGACAACAGTCGCTACACCAGTGTTTTGCAAATAGATAATAAGCAAGCAAACGTTTGTGTTCGACTGCAAAAAGGAAGCATAAATATAACGAGGCATGCAATGACCGTAATTCGCCAGCAAGATGTGATCAGCAGTGTTGCTGATGCGCTCCAGTACATTTCTTACTACCACCCATTAGACTTTGTTCAAGCCCTAGAAAAAGCCTACCACCGTGAAGAGAGCCAAGCGGCGAAAGACGCAATTGCTCAAATCTTAATTAACTCACGCATGTCTGCAGAAGGGCATCGTCCAATTTGTCAGGATACAGGTATCGTAACCTGTTTCGTTAACGTAGGCATGGGTGTTCAATGGGACACCACAGACCTAACTGTGCAACAAATGGTTGATGAAGGCGTACGTCAGGCCTACACCAATCCAGATAACCCACTGCGAGCTTCCGTTCTGATGGACCCTGCAGGCAAACGTATCAATACCAAGGATAATACGCCGGCGGTAGTACATATCAACATGGTGCCTGGCGATAAAGTCGAGATTCAAATTGCGGCGAAAGGCGGCGGCAGTGAAAACAAAACTAAGATGGTGATGCTAAACCCTTCTGACGATGTTGCAGAGTGGGTTGAAAAGACACTACCGACTATGGGAGCGGGTTGGTGTCCACCGGGTATGCTTGGTATAGGTATTGGTGGTACGGCAGAAAAAGCCGCGGTTCTGGCGAAAGAGTCGTTGATGGAGCACATTGATATTCAAGAGCTGATCGATCGTGGCCCTGAAAATGCAGAAGAAGAGCTTCGTTTGGATATCTTCAATCGTGTTAATAAGCTGGGTATTGGTGCACAAGGCCTTGGTGGCTTAACCACAGTTGTTGATGTGAAAATTAAAACTGCACCAACACATGCCGCTTCTAAACCTGTGTGCTTGATTCCAAACTGTGCGGCAACTCGTCATGTTCACTTTACCTTAGATGGTACGGGGCCAGCTGATCTGACACCACCAAAGCTAGAAGAGTGGCCAGACATTACCTGGGAAGCGGGTGCGAACACGCGTCGTGTCAACTTAAATGAGGTGACGCAAGCTGACGTAGAGCAGTGGAAAACAGGTGAAACTGTGTTGCTGTCAGGTAAAATTCTCACTGGCCGCGATGCGGCGCACAAGCGTATTCAAACCATGCTGCAAAATGGTGAAGGGCTTCCTGAAGGTGTCGACTTCAAAGGTAAATTTATCTACTACGTTGGCCCTGTAGACGCTGTCGGAGATGAAGCTGTAGGCCCGGCAGGTCCAACAACCTCTACACGTATGGACAAGTTCACTGACATGATGCTCGAAGAGACGGGCATTATGGGCATGATTGGTAAAGCTGAGCGTGGTCCGGCTACTGTTGAGTCAATCAAAAAGCACAAAGCGGTTTACTTGATGGCGGTTGGCGGAGCGGCTTACCTAGTTGCTAAAGCAATTAAGAAGGCACGTGTGGTCGCGTTTGAAGATCTAGGTATGGAAGCTATCTACGAGTTTGAAGTGGAAGACATGCCTGTGACGGTCGCGGTAGACTCTAGCGGCGCAAACGCTCACCAAATTGGCCCTGACACTTGGAAAGTGAAAATCCAAGAAATGGAACAGCAAGCTTAACGTTTAAGCGTTGTATTTGTGAGAAATCGCTGATTTATCAAGCGAGTATTTGACAAAGGTGCAGCGAAAACTGCACCTTCTGTCTATATATACTAAATCAATAGACAC
>NZ_JATABG010000294.1:0-4667 GCF_036533755.1 Vibrio sp. M260118
ATTCAATGTTGGATTTTAAAAAATGAAGAATAAAATTCCATATACGAGTTATTTTGGCTCTGCAGAGGAGCTATGCCGCAAAGGAGACGCGGTAGAGTTTATTCAACCTTGGTATACGCCAATCTCAACCACACCTGAAAATACGGGGATGGCAATTGGTGGTATTGGCAGTACCTTTACCCTTACGCCATCAGGCAGCACACCAAACTTCAGTTTTGTACCGGGTATATTTATTGATTGTCAAAACGACGGTGTTAACTTTAACGACTTCTATGTTTCATGTATGGAACTACCCTCGTTAGAGAATCTTGAAATTTATGATCTCGATGAGATGATAAATTATCTAGGTTATTACCCGGCGCAATTTAATAATGAAACTTTAAATTGTGAAAGTAATCTTACTGCTATTGAACAAATAATAGGTTCTATAAGATGTGGTGAGTTCTATTTATCAAACAAAGAACGATTTGCGCGATGGAATATAGAGTTTACTGAGCGAACTCAGCAGGAAATAAAGCTCAATCCTAGCTCGTTAACCACACAAATATTGGTCGCGCTTGATTTTTTTAATGGTCTGTTGAAGAACGGCTCATCCGTTGGTATGTCTTTAACAGCCAATCAGAGCGGTGTGTTGCCAGTGATTGACGCGGAGCAAGTTGAGTATCAAGCTCTATACCCTATGGCTCAATACCGTTACTTGGCATTCGAAGGTATTGAGGTTATCAGGAAGGTAGTGTCGCCAGTTGTGAAGGATGACAAAAAGCTATGTTCACTTCCGATGCACTGGAACCATTTTGAAGTCACCAACAACTCCGACAAGGCTAAAGTGATTACCATAGTGCAATCACTTGATAACCTAATTGGTTCAACGTACCGCAAAGGTCGAGATGGTGTCCAAGATTCTGCGTGCAACCTGGTTCAAAACCCGATTGCCCAATGCCACAAAAAAGTAAAAATCAGCGACGCACAGACCCAGTTTGAAGGGGTTCACTTAGCCAGTGAGTCACCTTATGCATCGGATATTGAAGGTGATGTTATCTTCGGTGTACAAGCCGATAAAGGACTATTGGAGTCAGGTAAGCTCTGCATCACGGCTAAGACCTCGGTGTATACCAGTAAATCGCAACAACAAGTAGAAGCCGCCCTTAACACAGGTCGAGTCAATGACCATTTTGACCACGGCATTTATAGTGGCCGCGAAGCGCTGAGTGCGATTGTCTGCGTGCAGATAGAACTGCAACCTCAAGAGACGGTTGAGTTTCGATTTGCTCAGGTGATGGATCACAGCAAAATCTCTCTTAATGGTTGGGAATCGCAAAAAGCCTATACTCAATTTTTCGCACAGCCCGACCGCGCCTTGAACATAATGCAGCAGACACTGCCGCAGTTGAGCGCGATCGAACAGGCTATCGTTGATCAGCAACAGCAACTTCTTAATGACGCAGAAACGCAGATTGCCAATCAAGGTAGTGCGTTGCGTTACGCGACCATGGCGATGAACACACTTTCATTTTTGGCTGAATCTACTGTGTGGGATAGGGAAGATAAGTTTCTAGTTAAAGAGTGTGTTGACTACCCATTCTTTAACTCGCTTGATGTCTATTTTTATGGTTCTTTCTCTTTGCTCTATCTGCTTCCTGAGCTTGATGGCTGCGTTATGAAGGCGTTTGCCGAGGCGATTTTAGCCTCAGATGAGACTAAGCGACGTTACTGGGAATATGAAGACAAGCCATATGCTGAATTGATTGATACTAAATATGAAGGTACTCGAGCTCAGCGTGGCGCTGTGATTCACGATCTTGGTAGCCCTTACGACATTCAGCCTGATGCCTATAGCTGGCATAACGTCAAAGAGTGGAAGGACTTAGCACCTAAATACATTTTGATGGTTTACCGTCACTATCAGCGTACAGGAAACCTTTCGATTGTAGAGGCGTGCTGGCCCGCTATTACTGCAAGTATCGATTATCTGTCGACTTTAATTGAAGAGGGCGATGCGCTGCCATTGACCCGAGGTACTGATGACACTTTCGATAACTTATCGTCTCATGGTATCTCAATTTACTGTGCAAGCTTGTGGAGTGCTGGCCTTAAAGTAGCGAGTGAGCTAGCGAAACTCATGGGTCAAGAGGCTTTGGCACAAGAGTACTTCTCTCGCTCGATCATCGGGTTAGAAACGCTGGAATCGGGTTTGTGGGATGAAGAGAAGGGTTATTACCACTTCTTTGTTACCCCTATTCAGGCTAAACACCTGACGGGTCATGGCGCAGAGTCTCTTAAAACGCTTGGCATTACGATCACCGGTAACCCTCTGGTCGATAAACGCGCTTTGAATGAGTACCTTGATGAGGTCGAGCTTGATTCATCAGCAAGTAAGCTAGAACAGCGCTTATTGAAGAAACAGCGCTTACTAGAGGTTGCACCTGAAGCATTCAATGATAACTACCAAGATCTGGTTGAAGATTCTGACAATAGCTTTGGTGACGCACTGCTTGCGGATACTTACCTTAAGCTCATCGGTGTCGACTGTCTGTTTGATTCGACCAGAGCCGAGCGCGCGCTAGACTACCTCTATCAACACAACTTTGAACTGAATAGTCCTAAGCTAGGTGTCGCGAATATGACGTTGGCTGACGGCTCTCCTCACCCTGCATTTCAAGCACAAGATGTGTGGATTGGCGTTCAGTTTAGCGTGGCTACCTCGCTTAAGATGGTAGGTAAAACGCTAGAAGCGGAAAGGTTAATGGATACGGTTTATAAGGCGCTGTATCACTATGCCAAAATTCCATTTGCCGCGCCGGAAGGCTTCAACTGCTCGGTGGCTGTGACTGTGGAATCAATATGTGAGCAGTTTTCTATCGATGCTCAAACCGCACAAGCTTGGCTAACTAAGTTAACAGCGACGTCATGTATATTAAGTGATGGTCGTGTTAGCCCAGCAATTACCAAGGATGCTACAGAGTTTTCCAACCTTGTCGTTAACTGTGTTGATAGTGAACTTCAGACTCAGCTGCATAAATGGTTACTTAGCACCGGGCTTAAATACACCGCAGGACGTTATTTCCGTCCGGGGATGATATTTGCGTATCTCTATCATTGATAAATGTGGTCACTGGGCAAACTGAACCTTTATCTTTAGGTATTAGTTTGCCCTAATGGTCTCACTTTTGGGAATAGCCATTGAGCTTACCCGTTTGCTTTTCTATATTAAAAATTATTCGCTGCCTAACACTATAAATCGATGACTAAGAAGAAAAAAAAACCGACTGTTTATGATGTCGCAAAGCTCGCTGGCGTTTCACCAAGCACAGTGTCCCGTTTTTTAAATCGCACCACCCATGTTTCAGACGTCAAAAGTCAGAACATTGAAAAAGCGATCAATGAACTGGGTTACAAACCGAATTTTCAAATGCAGCAAAGTACTAATCGTCGCTCAATGACGATTGGCGTATTGATTCAGCATCCAGATAGCCCCTATACCAGTCGTATCCTCAATGACATGGAGAAAGTTCTTGTCGAGCAAGGTTATTCGTTGGTTATTGCGACGGGGAATTGGCAAAGTAAGCTAGAAAGGCATGCCCTTGATTATCTCATCAAAAGCAATGTTGATGGCATCATAATAGTGACGGGGAATCTGTGTGAGGATTTAATCTTAAAAACCGCAGAGACAATCCCGATTGTCACGGTTGGTTATGATGTCGTTGGTGATAATGTCCGCTCATTGAGTTTAGATAACGTACTTGGTGGATATATTGCCACGCTTCATCTATTGCAACTCGGCCATGTCAATATTGCACATATTAAGGGGCTAGCCAGCCAACCGGATGCAGGCGCAAGACTCAAAGGCTATAAAAAGGCTTTAGTAGAAGCCAGCATCAAACCTAACCCTAAATTGATTAAGCAGGGTGATTTTAGCTCTGAGACAGGGTATGAAAAAACCATCGAACTGATAGAGTCAAAACTACATTTCTCTGCGATATTTGCTGCCAATGATCAAACGGCCTATGGCGCAATCAAAGCGTTAACCGATAACGGCTATCGAGTGCCAGAAGATGTCTCAGTCATTGGGTTTGATGACCTGCCTACGTCGCAATATTTCACGCCCGCATTGACGACGTTGCGTCAGCCAATTGAAGAGATAGGTGCGGTATGTGCTCATTCGATTTTGAACCTTCTCTCTGGTGAGCGCCACGAGGCGCGATTGCCACCAATAGATCTAATGTGTCGTCAGTCGACTAAGTCGATTTATCGTTAGTTGAGCGTCAGTGACGAAATAAGCAGCCAAGAACTTAATAGCATAGCTAAAAACAACAGCAAGGCTGATACGGTTCCGGCTGCGACGCCGAGTAATAAGTAATATCGTGAGTTCAATGCAGTTTCAATTAGTCAAATAGTAATTATTATCATTTAGCTAATTTTGCAACTCAAGGTCAAGCTGATACCATGATTACAAGCTTGTGGACTTTGTGCTGTTATGATCCCTCTGATTTATCACCCCATTTATTCAGACTTGCCTTTACCGGAAGGGCATAGATACCCGATCACCAAATATCGCTTGCTTTATGAAGCGATTGAGCAGGAACGTGCGATAGATCCTAATTGGCATGCCGTACTTAGCTATGTAACACCATGTGCTTTAACTCTTGATGAAGTGACACAGGTACACT
>NZ_JATABG010000295.1:0-4645 GCF_036533755.1 Vibrio sp. M260118
AGGCTGAAGAGCTAGCAAAACGTGAAGCTGCAGAGAAAGCAAAACGCGAGGCCGAAGAGAAAGCGAAGCGAGAAGCGGATGCAAAACGCGAAGCTGAAGACAAGGCAAAACGCGCCCAAGCTGATAAGGCTAAGAAAGAAATGAACGCAAAAAATGCAGACGTTAACGCGCAAGCTAAGAAAGAAGCTGATGAGTTGAAGCGTCGTCAAGAAGAAGAAGCCCAACGTAAAGCGGAACAAGAAGCGGCTAAGCTTGTTGAAGAAGCTCGTAAACTGGCTGAAGAAAATGAAGCTCGTTGGTCTGAAGAAGAGAAGAAGAAAAAAGAGTTGGAAAACTCTGACTACCACGTAACCACTTCTACTTACGCTCGTGAAGCTGAAGACGCAGCAGACCGTAAAGAAGAAGGTGGCCGTCGTAAGAAGAAGAAAAAAGCTTCTAACAACGATGATCAAAACCGTGGTGGCCGTAACCAGCGTGGCGGAAGAAACCGCAACAAAGGCAAACTGGCTAAACCTACTTCTATGCAGCAAGGTTTTGATAAAACAGCGACTGTTGCAAAAGCTGACGTTGTAATCGGTGAAACTATCGTGGTTTCTGAACTGGCAAGCAAAATGTCAGTGAAAGGCACGGAAGTCATCAAAGTAATGATGAAGATGGGCGCAATGGCGACTATCAACCAGGTTATCGACCAAGAAACAGCACAGCTTGTTGCTGAAGAGATGGGTCACAAGGTAATCCTGCGTAAAGAGAACGAGCTAGAAGAAGCTGTACTGTCAGATCGTGACAACAACGCTGAAGCAGTTCCTCGTGCTCCTGTTGTTACTATCATGGGTCATGTTGACCACGGTAAAACGTCTACACTTGACTACATCCGTAAAGCACACGTTGCTTCGGGCGAAGCGGGTGGTATTACACAGCACATCGGTGCTTACCACGTTGAAACTGACAACGGCATGATCACTTTCCTTGATACTCCTGGACACGCGGCGTTTACTGCAATGCGTGCTCGTGGTGCTCAAGCGACAGATATCGTTGTTCTAGTAGTAGCAGCAGACGATGGCGTAATGCCACAAACAATTGAAGCGATCCAGCACGCGAAAGCGGCAGGCGTTCCTCTGATTGTTGCTGTGAACAAGATCGATAAAGAAGACGCGAACCCAGATAACGTTAAGAACGAGCTAGCTCAATACGACGTTATTCCTGAGGAGTGGGGTGGTGAGAACATGTTCGTTCACATCTCTGCGAAACAGGGTACTAACATCGACAGTCTTCTAGAAACTATCCTTCTACAATCTGAAGTTCTTGAGCTTACAGCTGTTGAAGAAGGCATGGCGTCTGGTGTGGTTGTTGAATCTCGTCTTGATAAAGGTCGTGGTCCAGTTGCAACAGTACTTGTTCAGTCTGGTACGCTAAACAAAGGCGACATCGTTCTTTGTGGTCAAGAGTACGGCCGTGTTCGTGCAATGCGCGATGAAAACGGTCAAGAAGTAACAACAGCAGGTCCTTCTATCCCGGTAGAGATCCTAGGTCTTTCGGGTGTACCAGCGTCTGGTGATGAAGCAACAGTTGTACGTGATGAGCGTAAAGCTCGTGAAGTAGCGAACTACCGTCAAGGTAAATTCCGTGAAGTTAAGCTAGCTCGTCAGCAGAAAGCGAAACTAGAGAACATGTTCTCTAACATGGCTGCTGGTGAAGTTGCTGAGCTAAACGTTGTTCTTAAAGCTGACGTTCAGGGTTCTGTAGAAGCAATCTCTGACTCACTAGTTAAGCTTTCAACTGATGAAGTTAAAGTGAACATCGTAGGTTCAGGTGTTGGTGGTATTACAGAAACTGATGCAGTACTAGCAGCAGCTTCTAACGCTATCATCCTTGGCTTTAACGTCCGTGCAGATGCAACAGCGCGTCGTACAGTTGAAAACGAAAACCTAGACCTTCGTTACTACTCAATCATTTACCAATTGATTGATGAAGTGAAACAAGCGATGGGCGGTATGCTTGCTCCAGAATTCAAGCAAGAGATCATTGGTCTTGCTGAAGTACGTGATGTATTTAAGTCACCGAAACTGGGCGCAATCGCAGGTTGTATGGTTACTGAAGGTCTCATTAAGCGTAACAACCCAATCCGCGTACTGCGTGACAACGTTGTAATCTACGAAGGTGAGCTAGAGTCTCTACGTCGCTTCAAAGATGACGTCCAAGAAGTTAAGAACGGTTACGAATGTGGTATCGGCGTTAAGAACTACAACGATGTTCGCGTTGGTGACCAAATCGAAGTCTTCGAAATCGTTGAAGTTAAACGTACTCTAGACTAATTGACTATAATTATTGGCTTACTCTCTGATGAATAAGCAGTAATTGGTTGTTGAATACGCCATGGGGGGTTGGAATTTATCCATCCCCCCATTCTTTCTAATAAGAGAAAAGATATGTCAAAAGAATTTAGCCGCACGCAGCGTGTTGCACAGCAGCTGCAAAAAGAACTCGCAATGATCCTTCAGCGTGAAGTTCGTGATTCTCGCCTAGGTATGGTGACCATTTCTGATGTAGAAGTGTCACGCGACCTGGCTTACGCAAAAGTATTCGTTACTTTCCTATGTGTTGGTGAGCAAACGCCAGAGTCGTGCTTAGAAGCACTACGTGAGCATGAAGTTCATATTCGTATGATGCTAGGTAAGCGTATTCGTCTGCGCCTAACGCCAGAAGTTCGTTTCCACTACGATAACACCTTAGTTGAAGGTATGCGTATGTCGAACCTAGTGTCTGAAGTCGTGAGCGAAGATAAGCGTAAACAGCACGATGCTGGTCGTGATGAAGAGCAGGCAGGTGAAGAGTAATGGCACGTCGTCGTAAAGGTCGTCCAATAAATGGTGTTGTCCTTTTAGATAAGCCAACAGGCATTTCATCCAATGATGCACTGCAAAAAGTAAAACGTATTTACTTTGCAGAGAAAGCAGGTCATACCGGTGCTCTGGATCCCCTAGCGACAGGTATGCTGCCAATTTGCCTTGGTGAAGCCACTAAGTTCTCTCAGTTTTTGCTGGACTCTGATAAGCGTTATCGAGTGATTGCAAAGCTTGGTGAGCGCACAGATACTTCGGACTCTGATGGTGATGTGGTAGAGACTCGTCCTGTGGATGTCTCTCTAGATAAACTTGAAGCTTGTATTGATAAGTTCCGTGGTGAATCTGACCAAGTCCCTTCGATGTTCTCGGCATTGAAATATCAAGGTAAACCGCTGTACGAATATGCGCGAAAAGGTATTGAAGTACCGCGTGAGTCACGCAAAATTACTGTGTACGAGATTGTGCTTCACCGCTTTGAAGGCGATGAAGTCGAGATGGAAGTTCATTGTTCGAAAGGCACTTACATTCGTACTATCGTTGATGATCTTGGCGAGATGCTTGGCTGCGGTGCTCATGTGACTATGCTACGTCGCACGGGTGTTGCAAAATACCCGTACGAGAAGATGGTGACCCTAGAGCAACTCAACGAGCTTCTAGAGCAAGCACATCGTGATGAAGTAGCGCCGAAAGAGCTACTTGATCCTCTGCTACTACCTATGGACACTGCAGTCGAAGACTTACCAGAAGTGAACTTAAATGCTGAGCTAACAGATTTAGTTCAACATGGTATGCCAGTGCAGGTATTTGGCGCTCCAGAAGGTACTCCACTGCGTATGACGTCAGGTGAAGAGAAGCTCTTTATTGGTGTTGCGCAAGTCAATGACGATGGTAAGGTTGCACCTAAGCGTCTAGTGGTTTTCCGCGAAGAAGCTGAGTAACGCTGTTACTAGTGAATACTAAAAACCGAAGCTGATGCTTCGGTTTTTTTACACCAGTGTTTTAACCTGATGACCTTTATAGCTATTGCTATCCAAGTCGCTTGAGGTGAGTAGGGTTGGTGGAATATGCGTAGCGCCATTTCTGCGCATACTTGCCGCAATAGCCACAAAGGTCACCACACCCAGTGCTAGCCTAAGTAGGTCAAGTTTTGCGAAGGTGTGGTATTTCTGAAGCAAAACTAATTTTTCTCGGCAAAGTAGTTTAGCCTCGCGGGCTTACATTAGCTTCTATTACAGGTGTTTTGCGTAAGAAATGGCACTCCTTTGTAATGTATTACTTAACTAATTTCGCCTCAGTTAAAGCCACTCTAAGTGCATCGGCGCGTTTGCGGTTCACACCAAAATCAGAATGCCCGATGCGCGATTCAGATCGGACGATCAGGTTGTTCCCTTCGATTTTTAGCTCAAGGTCATCAACAAAGCGCATGATCTTGCTAGTGAACTCTACCCTTAAGTAATTATCCGTTTTATCGGCTGTTTTAGTTCGAGGTTGCGTGAGTACCACAGCTTCGATTTGATCTAAGGTCACGCCATCATTGAGTTCAAATGGTGAGAGATTATGATCCGGGCGATTATCTTGAGTGGAGACACAGTTAGGCTTATCGCCACATGGGGATGCGGTTCTATCGGTCATCTCTTCAACTCCTTGGCTACAAGCGGTTAAACCCAATAGGACGATGGACAGGAGAGCGGTTTTCTTCATTTTGAATACCTTGTCTATTTTTATTGAATTCAATTATATGTTTTAAATAAAAAAAAGGATCCAATTAATGGATCCTTTTGTGAGTTTAGTTAAGGCTATAC
>NZ_JATABG010000296.1:0-4568 GCF_036533755.1 Vibrio sp. M260118
ATATCAAAGCGCAGTAGCTCAATGCCCAACAATTTCGACAACTGAACCGTAACCTCGGTTTTACCTACCCCAGTAGGGCCAGCAAATAGGAATGAACCTACCGGTTTATTATCCGCACCAAGGCCTGCACGAGTTAGCTTGATTGCTTCACTCAATACATCAATCGCATCGTCTTGACCAAACACCAGCATCTTCATCTTCTCGTCAAGCTTCTGCAGAATCTCTTTATCAGAAGAAGAGACTGATTTCTCAGGAATGCGTGCCATCTTAGCGACCATCGCCTCAATATCGGCAACGTTAACGGTTTTCTTACGGCGACTCGCCGGAGCTAGACGACTACGCGCACCTGCTTCATCAATCACATCAATCGCCTTGTCTGGCAGGTGACGTTCATTAATGTACTTAGCAGAGAGCTCAACCGCTGCACGAAGCGCTTTATTGGTGTAACGCACCTCATGGTGAGCTTCGTATTTTGGTTTCAACCCAATCAAGATCTTAGTAGTGTCGTCCAAAGATGGCTCGATAACATCGATCTTCTGGAAACGACGCGACAAGGCACGTTCTTTTTCAAAGATGTTGCTGTACTCTTGGTAGGTTGTCGAACCAATACAACGTAACTTACCGCTGCTTAATAGCGGCTTAATTAGGTTGGCCGCATCAACTTGGCCGCCAGACGCTGCCCCAGCACCAATGATGGTGTGAATTTCATCAATAAACAGAATCGCATCGTCTTCTTTCTCTAGCTGTTTCAAAATTGCTTTGAAGCGTTTTTCGAAATCACCACGGTACTTAGTACCCGCAAGTAGAGAGCCAATATCGAGTGAGTAAATAACGCTATCAGCAATAATGTCAGGCACTTGGCCTTCAACGATACGCCAAGCAAGACCTTCAGCAATCGCCGTTTTACCAACACCTGCTTCACCGACGAGTAGAGGGTTATTTTTACGGCGACGACACAAGACTTGAATGGTACGCTCTAGCTCTTTATCACGACCAATCAGAGGATCAATCTGTCCTAGTTTTGCGAGTTGATTAAGGTTGGTAGCAAAGCTCTCTAGACGCTCTTCTGAACCTGTCTCCTCGATACTCTCGCTACCGAATGAATCAGATGAAGAAGGCTCATCACCCGCACTCGATGCTTTACTAATACCGTGAGAGATAAAGTTAACAATATCGAGACGGCTAATATCATTCTTCTTGAGAAGATAAGCGGCATGAGATTCTTGCTCACTAAAAATTGCGACTAAGACATTCGCACCTGTGACTTCACTGCGACCAGATGACTGAACATGGAACACAGCTCGTTGCAAAACGCGTTGAAAACTCAAAGTGGGTTGCGTTTCGCGAGTCTCATCGTTTTCGGGAATAAGGGGGGTGGTTTGATCAATAAAGATATCGAGCTCACCTCGAAGCGCGTCGATATCGGCCTGACACGCTTGCAGGGCCTCACGTGCTGCATCATTTTCTAGCAATGCTAACAGGAGGTGCTCGACGGTCATAAACTCATGTCGTTTGTCTCGTGCGCGGGCGAATGCGCCGTTAAGACTCGACTCCAACTCTTTATTCAGCATAAGTACCTCCTTTAAGAACAACTCAGGTTGCTCGAGCAAACGTTATGCTTGCTCCATTGTACAAAGCAAAGGATGTTCGTTCTCTTTCGAATACATAGTAACTTGCGCTACTTTAGTCTCAGCAACTTCTGCAGTATACGTGCCACAAATTGCCTTGCCTTCATAATGCACCTTGAGCATCACTTGTGTTGCTTTGTCGATATCCATAGAAAAGAAACGTTCCAGGATTTCAATTACAAAGTCCATCGGAGTGTAATCGTCGTTGTTGAGCACGACGTTATACATAGATGGCGGCTTAACTTTTGTTTTTTCTAACTCCAGTAGATCGGAACCGGGTGTGACCCATTCAAAATGTTTGCTCATGACTCATCATTGTCGCTATTTTATCTCAGTTAATTTTACCACTTCGTTGAGCGAAAGTTTTGAATTTAGTTCTTACTATTTCAGGTCGGTGTGTATTTCGTGATGAATTATTGATTAAAAAGACAGACCGACCAGAAGGCTAAATCTTTGCAAAAAAGTTTGGCCTTACTTAGAGACTAATGCAGCAATTGAGTCGCTGCAAATAAAAGTTCAAACTCAATAGAGGCTTGATATCTAATTGATTAAAAAGACACCAAAAACCATTCACTGCATAAATGATTTTAGCGAAAGTGAGCATTTTATAAGTTACAAAAATGTAAATCTCAAAAGTGATTTCTTTGCAAATATGTAGACTGTAATACCTTTTTCCTATTGACTGTAATCCCTCATTGGCTACATTGGTCAAATAGTGACTAAAATTTTGGCAGCGGCTGAATGAAAATTCACTTCTTGTTTACAAGGAATCAATGTAAACACCAATCAAAATCAGTAACAAAATGCATGAGGGATGTATAGCATGGCTACAGGTACAGTAAAATGGTTTAACAACGCCAAAGGATTTGGTTTCATTTGTCCAGAGGGAGAAGATGGGGATGTGTTTGCGCACTACTCAACAATTCAAATGGATGGTTATCGTACTCTGAAAGCAGGCCAGCAAGTGAATTATGAAGTAGAGGAAGGGCCAAAAGGCTATCATGCCAGTGCTGTTGTTCCGGTAGAAACTCAACCTGCAAAATAACCGCTGCTAAAACAATCTAAATATCAAAAACTTTAAAAAGAAAACCCGCCAATTGGCGGGTTTTGTTGTTTATGGTGGCTAATTAGCCGTTGATAACGCCATTAAGTGTTGCACTTGGACGCATCAATGTAGACGCTTTGTCGAACTCAGGCGCGTAGTAACCACCTAGGTCGCCTGCTACACCTTGAGCATCATTCAGCTCTGCAACGATCTTATCTTCATTTGACGCAAGTGCTTCAGCAATTGGGGCAAACTCAGCAGCAAGTTCTGCATCTGCCGTTTGCGTTGCTAGCGCTTGTGCCCAATAAGTCGCTAGGTAGTAGTGGCTGCCTCGGTTATCAAGCTCACCCACACGGCGTGAAGGCGATTTGTTGTTATCTAGGAAATCACCTGTCGCTTTATCTAAAGCATCAGCAAGTACTTGCGCTTTCGCATTACCAGTCACTGTACTTAGGTGCTCTAGCGATGCTGCCAAAGCTAAGAACTCACCCAGAGAATCCCAACGTAAGTGGTTCTCTTTCTCTACCTGTTGAACGTGCTTAGGCGCAGAGCCGCCAGCACCCGTTTCAAATAGACCGCCACCATTCATTAGCGGCACGATAGAAAGCATCTTAGCTGAAGTACCTAATTCTAGAATTGGGAACAAGTCAGTTAGGTAGTCACGCAGTACGTTACCTGTTACTGAAATAGTATCTAGACCTTCTTTAATACGAGCTAGAGAGAACTGACATGCTTCAAGTGGTGCTAGGATCTTGATCTCTAGGCCAGACGTATCATGCTCAGGTAAGTATGCATTTACTTTCTTGATAAGCTGAGCATCGTGAGCACGGTTTTCATCTAGCCAGAATACTGCTGGTGCGCCGGTAGCGCGAGCACGGGTTACTGCAAGTTTAACCCAGTCTTGGATTGGCGCGTCTTTAACCTGACACATACGGAAGATATCGCCTTCCTCAACAGACTGTTCAAGCAGAACCGTATCAGATGCGTCCACTACGCGAACCGTACCTGCTGCATCAAGAATGAATGTCTTATCGTGTGAGCCGTACTCTTCCGCTTTTTGAGCCATAAGACCAACGTTCGGCACGCTACCCATAGTTGTTGGGTCAAATGCACCGTTCTCTTTACAGAAGTCGATAACCGCTTGGTAAATACCTGCATAGCTACGATCTGGGATCAGAGCCTTAGTATCTTTTTGCTTACCATCTGGTCCCCACATTTGACCAGAAGAGCGCAACATAGCTGGCATAGAAGCATCAACAATGATGTCACTCGGTACATGTAGGTTAGTAATACCACGGTCTGAATCAACCATCGCTAGTGGCGGCTGAGTTTCGTATACCGCTTGTAGTGCAGCTTCGATCTCTTCTTTTTGCGCCACTGGCAGAGATTGAATCTTAGCGTAAACGTCACCAATACCGTTGTTAACATCAACACCTAGCTGTTCGAATACGTCGCCATACTTAGCAAATACGTCTTTGTAGTAAACCTTAACCGCGTGACCAAAGATCACTGGGTCAGAGACTTTCATCATAGTTGCTTTCATGTGCAGAGAAAGCAGAACGTCTTGCTGTTTAGCTTCAGCGATTTGTGCTTCAAAAAACTCTACAAGCGCTTTCTTGTTCATCACTGAGCAGTCGATGATCTCTTTATCTTGCAGAGGGAATGCTGGCTTAAGCTCTTTCACTGCGCCATCTGCAGCAACAAATTCAATCTTAACTTCAGTGGCACCGTCTACTGTATGTGATTTCTCACTGCCGAAAAAGTCATTGTCCGACATGCTCGACACGTGAGATTTAGAATCGGCTGACCAAGCTCCCATTGAGTGTGGGTTTTTCTTCGCGTAGTTCTTTACAGAAAGTGGCGCGCGACGGTCTGAGTTACCTTCACGTAAAACT
>NZ_JATABG010000297.1:0-4535 GCF_036533755.1 Vibrio sp. M260118
TGTACATGCCACCATTTACATGCAAAGTTTCACCAGTGATGTACGCCGCTTCTGGAGAAGCCAGGAACACAACTGCTGATGCAATTTCTCGTGGGTCACCTAAACGACCGGCTGGAACGTTAGACAGTGTAGCTGCACGTTGCTCGTCATTTAATGCTTTAGTCATATCCGTTTCGATAAAACCAGGCGCCACCGTGTTTACTGTTACACCGCGTGAAGCCACTTCACGAGCCATCGATTTAGTGAAACCAATTACGCCAGCTTTCGCCGCAGCGTAGTTAGCTTGACCTGCGTTACCCATAGTACCCACAACAGAACCTACATTGATGATACGACCTGCACGTTTTTTCATCATGCCACGAAGTACCGCTTTAGACATACGGAAGATAGGCGTTAGGTTGGTATCAATGATGTCATCCCACTCAGAATCTTTCATACGCATAAGTAGGTTGTCACGAGTGATACCAGCGTTGTTCACTAGGATATCAATTGCGCCAAACTCATCATTGATAGTCTTAAGTGTCGCTTCAATAGACTCAACATTAGTTACATTGAGAGCGAGACCTTTACCATTTTCACCAAGGTATTCGCTGATCGCTGCAGCACCACCTTCAGAAGTCGCTGTACCAATAACAGTCGCGCCACGCTCAACAAGCAGTTCAGCGATTGCACGGCCGATACCACGGCTAGCACCTGTTACTAGAGCAATCTTGCCTTCTAGGTTCATCATGTTGTTTATTCCTTTGTTCGAAAATTACTTAGCCGCGTCTAGAGATGCAGCATCATTAACTGCTGCGCCGCTTAGTGTTTTAACAATTCGTTTTGTTAGGCCAGTTAGAACTTTACCTGGGCCAAGTTCTAATAGCTTCTCAACACCCTGTTCACTCATTAGCTGTACGCTTTCAGTCCAACGAACTGGGCTGTATAGCTGACGAACGAGTGCATCTTTGATTTTCGCCGGATCAGTTTCCGCTGCGACATCAACGTTGTTGATTACTGGTAACTGAGGAGTATTGAACTCAAGTTCTTCTAGCGCTACTGCTAGCTTATCGGCTGCAGGTTTCATCAACGCACAGTGCGAAGGCACTGATACTGGTAGAGGAAGAGCACGCTTAGCGCCCGCTTCTTTACAAAGTGCACCTGCACGTTCTACTGCGTCTTTACTACCCGCGATAACAACTTGGCCTGGCGAGTTAAAGTTAACCGGTGAAACAACATCACCTTGAGCCGCTTCTTCACACGCTTTAGCTATTGATTCGTCATCTAGGCCAATGATTGCGTACATAGCACCAGTACCCGCTGGCACTGCTTCTTGCATTAGCTGACCGCGCAGTTCAACCAGTTTGATGGCTTGTTTAAAGTCAATCACACCTGCACAGACTAATGCTGAGTATTCACCTAGGCTATGACCCGCTAGGTTAGTAGGTTGCTCTAGGCCTTGCTCTTGCCATACACGCCAGATAGCAACCGATGATGCTAGAAGCGCAGGCTGAGTGCGATGCGTTTGGTTAAGATCTTCAGCAGGACCGTTTTGAACTAGAGCCCATAGGTCGTAACCTAACGCTTCCGATGCTTCTGCAAATGTTTGTTTAACGACTTCATGTTGTTCGCCAAGCTCTGCAAGCATACCGACAGCTTGTGAACCTTGACCTGGAAATACGATAGCAAACTTGCTCATTTTGTTTTCCTTAAATCTATTTCTTTAAATAAAGACAAGAAAGAAAAGATGCCTAACAGGCACCTTTAATTTGAATTCTGCTGATTAGAACTTCACTAGCGCTGAGCCCCAAGTGAAGCCTCCACCAAATGCTTCAAGCAACAGTGTTTGACCACGTTGAATACGGCCATCACGAACTGCTTCATCGAGCGCAGTAGGCACTGTAGCCGCTGAAGTATTGCCGTGGCGGTCTAGAGTCACCACCACCTGCTCAATCGGCATCGCCAGTTTTTTCGCTGTCGCCGAGATAATACGCATATTCGCTTGGTGAGGAACAAGCCAATCAAGCTCTGACTTATCCATGCCATTCTCTTTCAACGTCTCTTTTACCAGGCGTGAAAGTTGAGTCACAGCAACTTTAAATACTTCGTTGCCCGCCATGTGCAGCCAGCTGTTGATATCGTCACTGTGTTCGGACTCACTTGGCACTTTCTCGTGGCGGTCAGCGAATTTAAGACTTAGCAACTCGCCGAAACGACCATCAGCATTAATAGTAGTAGAAAGAATGCCTGGCTCTTCACTTGCGCCGACAACCACCGCACCTGCTGCGTCACCAAATAGAATGATGGTTGAGCGGTCATTTGGATCACAAGTTTTTGATAATGCGTCTGCACCAATTACTAGAACATTCTTGCAGTGACCAGTTTTGATGTATTGATCTGCAACTGATAAAGCGTAAACAAACCCGGAACACGCCGCCGCCATATCAAATGCTGGACAGTGCTTAATTCCGAGAAGTGCTTGAACCTGACACGCTGCCGATGGGAAAGCGTGTGAGCCACTTGTCGTCGCCACAAGAATCATATCGATATCGTCTTTGTCGATACCGGCCATCTCGATCGCATTCTTCGCTGCTTGGTAACCCATATCAGCAACAGTTTCATTTTCTGCCGCGATACGACGCTCACTAATACCTGTGCGAGTAACAATCCACTCGTCAGTGGTATCTACCATTTTCTCTAAATCTGCGTTTGAACGCACCTGAGATGGCAGGTAGCTGCCAGTACCTAGAATTTTGCTATACATGAAGACTAGTAGTGCCTCTCTTGGGGTTGCTGATCAAATAGAACCGCTTCTAAACGATCGCTAATTCGGCTCGGGACCTGTCGTTTGACCTCGTGCAGTGCCTCACCAATTGCATTGATGACGGCTTCTACATCAGCATTTCCGTGGCTTTTTATGACAATGCCGCGCAATCCTAGCAAACTTGCGCCGTTATACTGGTCGGGGTTCAATGTTTTTAGTTCACTAAATAGACCAGAAAACAATTTTCTTGCAATCCAACCCTTTATAGATGAGGCCATCATACTCGATTTCAACTTATCTATAAAAAGCTGTGCAGTGCCTTCACAGGTTTTTAAGCAAACATTACCGACAAAACCATCACAAACCACAACGTCTGCTGCATCATGGAGCAACTGGTTACCTTCAATGTAACCGACGAAGTTGATTGAGCTGGTATTTTCCAACATCTCGGCACAACGCTTAACCAGGTCATTGCCTTTGATCTCTTCCGCGCCAATATTCAAAATAGCCACTCTTGGAGGTCGGTCAACAAACTGTTCGACAAGGGCGCTGCCCATAACCGCAAACTGGAACAGAGAATCTGCATCGCTAGACACATTTGCGCCCAAATCGAGCATCCAAGTTCTTCCACCAGAAGCGGTAGGTAGTGCAGAAATCAGTGCTGGTCGTTCAATACCGGGAAGAAGCTTCAGCTTGAAACGCGATAACGCCATTAATGCGCCCGTATTGCCACCACTGACACAAGCGTCGGCTTGATGGTCGGCAACGAGATCGATAGCCATACCCATTGAGCTGCCTCGATGATTGCGTAAAGCGAGAGAAGGTTTTTCGGTGTTGGAGATCTCTCGGTCTGCGTGTTGAATGCTCAGACGAGCGTTCGGCTGATAACCGAGGGATGATAATTGAGATGTGATCGCGTGTTGATCACCGATAAGGGTCACTTTTAGCTCTGGGAAATGCGACAGTGCCTGCACGGCGGCAGGCACTGTGACGCGAGGACCGAAATCCCCGCCCATTGCATCAAGTGCAACGGTTATATTTTGCAAAGGTCAACCTTACTTGTTGATAACCTTTTTGCCACGGTAGTAACCTTCAGCAGTTACGTTGTGACGTAGGTGAGTTTCACCTGAAGTTGCGTCTACAGAAAGTGCAGCTGTAGTTAGGGCATCGTGTGAACGACGCATACCACGCATTGAACGAGATTTCTTGCTCTTTTGTACGGCCATTGACCCTACTCCTATGTAAGTATTAAAGAATTACTTCTTTAAGCTTTTTAAAACGTCAAATGGATTCGGCTTCTTTTCTTCTTCCAAAATTTCTTCTGGAATTTCACCAAACACCATATTATCTGAATCAACGCTACAGTCCGCCTGATCGTGCATTGCTATTTGAGGCAAGTTTAGAATGAACTCGTCTTCAACTAACTGTATTAGGTCTAACTCACCGTACTCGTTCAGATCTACCAAATCGTACTCTTCCGGTGCTTCCTCTTCAGTCTTTTCACCTTTGTAAGGTGTATAAGTGAAGTGGACATCGCACTCATGTGCGAAAACCTCATTACAGCGTTGACACTCTAAGTCGACTTCGATGTTAGCTTTACCAGAGATAACAACGAGTCGCTGCTCATCTAAATCAAATGACAGTGACACTTGGGCGTCGCGTTTAACGCCTTCAACCGATTCATCTAAGCGCTTAAAGAGACTAACTTGAATAATACCTTCAACATCTAGTCGCTTTTGAGCAGCGCGTGACGGATCAATCGTACGCGGTATTTTTACCTTTTGCATAGGGC